>JBGPPR010000176.1:0-3315 GCA_041488675.1 Thermodesulfovibrionia bacterium | reverse complement strand
TATTATCATATAGCGTGCTATACTGCTTGTAATATATTCTCTAATTCTTCTTTCCTTAGGTGCTTTGTCGCTCTTTATTCTTGAGATATTGAATAAAATATTAGTGGAAAGCATTGTTCAGACATACCTGTCTGCTCTCCGAGTTGTAGACTGGAACCTTTTTGAAAGGATTTACAAGAGGTATCCATAAATGACCGGCAACCTAATACCCCATTCACAAAAATTCAGAAGGTCTGAGAACCCTTTGCAGTAAGGTTTCCCAAGCAGGGGAAATAACAATGAAGATAACACTCCTCAAGCGTTCCCAGAAGGCACGCCTGCTGCCCAGTTTAACCCTGCATTGTTGATACAGATCATCTGTCAGTTCAAATATCTGATGCATAAAGAAAGCCGGAAGATTCAGCAAAAAGAAGTTCATGGAAAGGTGATATTTACCATGTCCATAATTGTGCTCTATATGATACCCCTGATTCTTCAGGGTATTGAATGTCTCGTTCTCGATCTTCCACCTGCATCTGCCACCTTTCACAAGCTCTGCCACATTCTGTTCCGTAATATGCATGTCAGTTACCCAACTGTTGTGGTATGTTGTTTTTCCCTTATCAATTATCCAGTATTCAAAATAGTTGACCCAGAGCGTATCGGCGTTCCCATTCAACGGTACTTCATTTATCCATTTATATACATGCAAGCGCCCCTTTCCATCTTTTACTTCCATCCGTGAAACCTCTTTAAGCTGCCTCTGTTCATTAACCCACTCCATAAGTATCTTATGGTCATCTGACTTTGCTACCAGTATGTAACTCATCCCGTTTGCCTTCACTTCCTGTATAAATGGCTGCTTGCTATGAAGATTGTCTGCAATTATGATTATCTTCAGGAATCAATCTGCTCTTGTGTTTCTTTGGAATGAATCTCCAAATGAGCAAGACGGGCTGAAAGCTCTCCAGGAATTTCATCTTCCTGAGCCTCAGAGATTCCCGGCGTCTCTTATTGATTAAGCAGACTAAGGATTATAAGACATTCTTTCTTAAGTTCATTGAGCAAAAAACTCTGTAGTTTGTCCTGTTTTGTTGGCATTTATGATAGTGTCTTATCTTAGAAATAACTTTTTCTCCGTATGTCATTCCTGCGGTAGCAGGAATCCAGAGAAATATAGACTGGATGCCCCGATCAAGTCGGGGCATGACAACAGACAAAATGTAAAGAACCGTTAAAGACAGCACACGAGGAATAAACTATCACTTTAGCAGGAGCTTCCTTATATCTCCTACCCGAAGGGTAACCTTGCTTGAATCGAGATATTCCAGAATCGGAAGGGCATATTTTCTCGTGGTGCCGAGAATATCCCTGAATTCAGCTACCGTCATTTCAGGCTTCTTGCTGAAAAAATTCCTGAGGTCGGCAATCATCCTATTGTAGGCAGAAGAAGTTAGATACATGGAATCACTGATCCTTATGAGACTGCCTTCCTTTCCCAGGAGTTTGAGAATGTCTGAAAGATGTTTCTGGTCCAGCTTGAGTGCCTGTGATAATTCTTCTTTACTCGGCGGCTGGAATTCATTTTTCTGAAGGAGATCAAGAATCCTGGGCTTCAGCGTCTCTTCAGCTTGCGAGAGGACGGTACTGAAGGTCTTGAGACGGATGATCTCCTTTTCCATAACAATATCGTTGATGGATGCAATCAGCCCGCCGAAGAGCCTGGAGTCAATTTTAAATGCTGCTCTAAGTTCCTCTTTAGGCATCCCGGATTTCAGGGGGTTTTTCGCATGGAAGTTCTTGAGAGTCTGGAGAACCTTTTCCCTGAAATGATCAAAGAGTGTTTTATGAATGAGTACATCTTCCACGATTAGAAGAAGCCCATTCTTTCTGAGTGTCTCTACAGCTTCTCTTATTACTGGTATCTCGGCCTTTATCCATCCCTCAAGCGCGATTACAGAAATACCGTGGAGCCCTGACTGGAGAACTTTTAAGGAGATTTTGTCGCCAAGGCTGCCTTTTTCAAATACTGTCAGGATTTCAGCGATATCTTTCTGTTTTCTTTTCGGCGGCGATGGGTCGAATATTTCTCCACCACCAATCGTTTCAACAGGGGAAAATCTTCTGATGATGTATCTGTCGCCGGAGGTTGAGACAACAGGATCCTGGAGCCTAAACTGGCAATAACCTGTTTCTCCCGGTTTGAGTTCATTCTTTTCATAAAGGATGACCCGTGCAATGGTCTCGGAGGTAGCAAGGTGGAAATGGACAAGGCTTTTATTCTTGAGATCCGGCGAATCCCGGAGGAGTTCTATTTTTGCATCAATGATTTTTGTCGGCACGAATCTTCCGGGTACTACAACAGCATCTCCCCTTTTTAATTCTTCTTTCTCAGCACCCTGGAGATTTATCGCAACCCGTTGCCCCGCGTATGCAATCTGTATAGGTTTGCCGTGACTATGGAGGCCGCGAACTCTGCTTTTAATGTTACTCGGAAGTATTTCCACGGCATCATCAACAGAAATACTTCCTGATAAGGCTGTCCCGGTAATAACAGTCCCGAATCCTTTCATTGTAAAAACTCTGTCAATGGGAAGCCTGAAAAGACCCCTGGTTGGCTTCGGTTCAACTTTCAGTGCTACCTTCCTTATCTCTTCTTTCAGGACGTCCATATTGAACATTGTTTTCGATGAGACAGGCACTACAGGAGCGCCTTCAAGGAAGGTGCCCTTCACGAAGTTTTTCGCTTCATCCTTCATAAGCTCAAGCCAGTCACTCTCAACTAGATCCGCCTTTGTAATTACAATGAGACCTGATTTGATCTTCAGTAGATCGCAGATATATAGATGCTCTCTGCTCTGGGGCATAATACCTTCGTCAGCAGCAATCACGAGGACCACGAGGTCTATCCCGCCTGCACCCGCAAGCATATTCCTGACAAGCCTCTCATGTCCCGGAACATCCACGATTCCGATCGTAAGGCCATCAGGATAACCGAGGTCCGCAAAACCAAGATCAATTGTGATACCCCTCTCTTTTTCCTCTTTAAGCCTGTCCGGGTCTGTCCCCGTCAGGGCTTTAACAAGGGCGCTTTTCCCATGGTCTATATGGCCTGCAGTACCGAGTATTATGTAACGCATAGAAGATCATTCCCCGATTCTTTTATAATTCCCCTCATTTCGGCCCTCCTGAAGAGTTCTCTCACTGCTGATAACCCTTCTTTACCAATATCCAAAGAATAGTCATTGACATAGAGATTTATATGCTGCTCTATAACCTGATCTTCAAGTTCCTGAGAATGCTGTTTAATATACACCTTTGGTTCTTGTCTGTGGC
>JBGPPR010000175.1:0-3359 GCA_041488675.1 Thermodesulfovibrionia bacterium | reverse complement strand
GACAATCTTTATGCAACACCAATCTTACTCGATTACGTACGGAATAAATATCCGTCCGAGAATCTCGTCATTGTGTCTCCTGACGCAGGCGGCGTTGAGAGGGCCAGAGCCTTCGCAAAAAGGCTCCAGTGCTCAATCGCAATCATTGATAAAAGACGGGAAACAATGAATGTTTCAGAAGTCATGAATGTGATAGGCGAAGTTGAAAATATGGATACCCTGATACTCGATGACATGATTGATACAGGCGGAACAACCGCACACGCTGCAGGTGCTCTCGCAGAAAAAGGGGCAAGGCGGGTAATCGCTGCATGCACACACGCCGTTCTTTCCGGCCCTGCTATAGAGAGAGTGAACAACTCGGTCATTGAGGAGCTTATCGTCACAAACACAATAGCCCTTGACAGCAAAAAAGAGCAATGCAAGAAGCTCACGGTCCTGAATGTAGCAACCCTTCTCGGTGATGCAATCAGGAGGATTCACGAGGAAACTTCAATAAGTTCGCTTTTTGTATAAAGAAGGAGGAAAAATGGAGAGGACGACAATTAACGTGGTAAAGAGGGGAGAAGTTGGAAAGGGCGCTGCCCGCGCCCTCAGAAGGAAAGAAATAATTCCAGCGGTCATGTACAGGGCAGGAGATTCTCTGCCGGTACAATTTTCCAAGAAGGAACTTTCCAGGTTCATTAATGCAACATTTGGTGAACAGATCATGGTGAACCTCCACTTTGAGGATGGTTCGAGCAGATTCGCACTGATGAAGGACTATCAGGTCGATCCTGCAACTGGAGAATTACTGCATGCAGATTTTTTTGAAGTCTCCCTGACAGAGGAAGTGAAGGTTACAGTACCCGTGGCGATTGTTGGGGAACCAATAGGAGTGAGAAGGGATGCAGGAATACTGCAACATCTCCTGAGGGAAATAGAAGTAGAATGTCTTCCAGATAGAATACCGGGACGCATCGAAGTTGATATCACAGGCCTTGAAATAGGCCAATCTATTCATGTCGGAGAACTGAAGCTCGCAGATGGAATCAAGGTTCTCACTGACCCCGATGAGGTCATTGCCAATGTCGTGGCTCCGGCAGTTGAAGAGGTTGCTCCTGTCGAAGCTGCTGCACCGGAGGTAGCAGAACCTGAAGTCATTAAGAAAGGAAAGAAAGAGGAGGAAGAGGAGGAGGAGAAGAAGAAGAAGAAGGAGAAGGAGGAAAAAGCCTGATTGAGTCCTTAGTATTCATTTGTTTGCTGTCCGACTAATGACAGACGGCTAAGGGACTATAGAGGAACGTATGTGGTTGATCGCAGGCCTTGGAAATCCCGGCAAGAAGTATCTGAGGACAAGGCATAACATCGGGTTTCTCGTTGTTGAAGAGATCGCAAAGAGACATGCAATAGACTTTAAGGAGAGAGTGCAATATAGAATAGGGAGGGGATCAATAGACGGAATGGATGTCCTTCTTTTAGAGCCCCTTCTCTATATGAATAACAGTGGCGTTGCTGTGAAAGATGCATCAGGCAGGTTCAACATTCCTCCAGGGAATCTCATCGTAATTCATGACGACCTTGATATGGAAGTGGGAAAAGTCAGGATCAGGAGAAAGGGTTCATCCGGTGGGCACAAAGGTGTTGAATCAATCATACAGAAACTTTCTTCGAAAGATTTCCCACGGCTGAAAATAGGAATCGGAAGAGAGGGTGATGTCACGCCGGAAGACTACGTCCTAAGCAAATTCAGAAAGAACGAAATAGCGCGCATCAAAGACGCTGTCGAAAAGGCATCGGATGCCGTTACCACAATCATCTTTGACGGGGTGGAAAAAGCGATGAATAAATTCAATGCCCAGTGATCACTTTACCACCGGAAAGAGATAACAGCCCATGAAAGACATGCTCGGAAGAGAAGAAGTAATCACCGTAGAGCGTGCTATAGACCTCATCTTCAGCAACCTTTCACCTGAACTCCCTCCCGAAGAAAATCTCAAAATATATGAATCATTTGGCAGGATCTTGGCGGGAGACCTTTTTTCTCCGGAAGACCTTCCGAACTTTTCGCGATCCACCGTTGACGGCTTCGCGGTCTCTGCAGCCGATACCTTCGGGGCAACTGAGGGAATGCCTTCCTATTTAACCATACGATATGAAATAGTCATGGGTGTGGAACCCGCCTTTGAATTACAAAAAGGTGACGTTGCAAGGATTGCGACGGGCGGTATGCTTCCGAAAGGAGCCGATGCCGCTGTGATGTTCGAGCACACGCAGCAGGTCGACGCCGGCATGATAGAGGTCTTGAAGCCCGTTGCCCCTGGTGAGAATGTCATACAGGCAGGTGAAGATGTGAAGAAAGGCGATTGCGTTCTGCAAAAGGGTCATAAGCTGAGACCGCAGGATATAGGAGTGCTTGCCGGCCTCGGCGTAAGAGATATCCGGGTTTATGAACAACCAAAGGTTTCAATTATATCAACAGGCGATGAAATAGTACCTCCTGATAAACCGGTCAGGCCCGGACAGGTGAGAGATATAAATTCTTATAACCTTGCCGGTCTGGTTTCGGACTCCGGCGCAATTCCCCTCATTGAAGGCATATTCAGTGACGATTATGAAATCATCAGAGATGTTGTCGAAAAATCTATAATGGACTCGGATATTGTACTCATCTCCGGCGGAAGCTCTGTTGGTGCGAAAGATGTTACGGCAAGAGTTATCGATGACCTGGGAAAACCCGGGGTTCTCTTTCACGGCGTGTCACTTAAACCGGGAAAGCCTACAATTGGAGGCATTATAAACAATGTTCCCATCTTTGGCCTTCCAGGACATCCGGCTGCTGTCTCCGTATGTTTTGAAATCTTTATCAGACCACTTATAAAAACCCTTTCAGGGGTTACTAAAGAAAGGCTTGATATAGATAAGCGTACTATCAAAGCAAGGATCGCACGGAACATTTCCTCAAGCCCCGGCAGAGAAGAGCATATAGGAGTTTACCTAAAAGAGAGCCAGGGAGAGATATGGGCTGTACCTATCCTCGGCAAGTCAGGTCTTATTACAACGTTGATAAAGGCGGATGGAACAGCCGTTATACCACTCAGAAAAATCGGCGTACAAGAAGGCGAAATCGTCGAAGTCAGGCTTTTTTAATACTATATCCCCGATCCTTTACCGGTTTGCCGCATTTCTTTATCATAAAGGACGCAGTGAAAAGTGGAGTTCAATTTTCGGATGCGTATACATCATCGGGAACTACCACGACCTTCAACGATGTCTTTGCCTCTGAGGCCAATTGAAAACCCTTTCTGATATCAGAGAGCACAACCCTGTGCGTTATCATGTCTCTGACATTGACTTTGCCGCTTCCGATCAACTCCAGT
>JBGPPR010000174.1:0-3400 GCA_041488675.1 Thermodesulfovibrionia bacterium | reverse complement strand
CTTGGCAGGAGTGCTAATATAATCGTAAAAATTGTTGCACGCACCAAGTTTTTAACCGCCTTTCTTCTGAGGATAAAGGATTATAGCATAACTTTATATCGATAAATTCTGGCCCTTTATTTCCTGTAATTTCTGACCCTCTGAGAGATGAAAAGTGCTCCGTTTAGGTTATAATACTCTGTTTCCGTTCCCGCCAAAGAATACTATGGGGAAGATTATAACGATAGTGAATCAGAAAGGTGGTGTTGGAAAAACAACAACAGCCATTAATCTTGCTGCATCGATTGCCCTCGCCGAAAAGGACATTCTGCTTATAGACACCGACCCCCAGGGAAACTCAACTTCAGGACTTGGCATAGCAAGAGACAATCTCGATAAGAGTCTCTATGATGTGTACACAGGCAAGTGTGATATTAAAGAGACTTTAAGAACCACGCCTGTGGAGCATCTGAGTATTTTACCCTCAACTGTAGACCTCCTGGGCGCAGAGATTGAACTTGTTGGGAAAGAGGGAAGAGAAAAGATTCTCTATAATGCAATACATTCAATTAGAGACCAATACCGTTTTATCTTTATAGACTGTCCTCCTTCTCTCGGTCTATTGACATTAAATGCCCTCGTTACTGCTGATTCTGTCATAATACCCGTGCAATGTGAATACTACGCACTTGAGGGTCTCAGTTTATTACTGACGACGCTCCGCAAAGTGAGGAGTTCTTTTAATCCCAGCATTGAGATTGAAGGAATAGTGCTTACCATGTTTGACTCAAGGAATAATCTGTCTCGTGAGGTTGCTGAGGAGATAAAAAAGCATTTCAGTAATAAAGTTTACGACACCATAATACCAAGGAATGTCACGCTCGGAGAGGCCCCGAGTTTCGGGAAACCGGCACTCTTGTACGATATACACTCAAGAGGGGCGCAGAGCTATCTGTCCCTGGCAAAGGAGATATTGAATGAAGACGGCCTTAGGCAAAGGTCTTGAAGCCTTAATACCAGAAAAAGGAGAAGAACTAATATATCTGGATATCGACCGTATCTTTCCCGGAGAGCAACAGCCGAGAAAGGCATTCAGAGATGACTCACTCAAGGAACTCGCGGCGTCCATAAAGGAAAAGGGCGTACTGCAGCCTGTGATCGTTTCACGTGTCGGGGACGGCACCTTCAGACTCGTCACAGGCGAGCGAAGATGGAGAGCTGCCTCACTCGCAGGATTGAAGAAGATACCTGCCCTTGTGAGGGATGTCGCCTCGAAGGATTCTCTTGAGATAGCCCTGATAGAAAATATCCAGAGAGAAGATCTCAACCCTATTGAGACTGCCGAAGCTTTCAGGAAGTTGACAACTGATTTTAATTTGACTCAGGAAGAACTTTCTGACAAAGTCGGAAAGGACAGGGCAACAATCGCCAATTACCTCCGCCTCTTAAAACTTCCTGAAGAAGTAAAATCCCTCATTTATAATGGCTCTCTGAGCATGGGGCATGCAAAGGCCCTCCTTGCAATAGAAGGAAGAGCGAGCCAGATAGAGGCAGCAAGGAAGATCATTAAAAAGGGGTTCAGTGTCAGAGCGGCAGAAGCCTTAACGAAAAAAGACACGAAACCAAAAAAGGCAAGGATAACCAAAGACCCCCAGATTTCATCGCTGGAGGAAAAGTTGATCAGGAGTCTCGGGACAAAGGTAAGAATACTTCACAAAGGTAAAAAGGGGAAGATAGAGATAGAATATTACTCCCTCGAAGAGCTTGACAGACTCTTAGAGATTCTCGTGGAATAATTGAGAGGAGGAAATAATGAGCTACTACTTTAGCAAATTTTTGGGACTTCCTTTTGATGATGCTGTTCTTAAAGTTATAGAGGAACTGAAAAAAGAAGGCTTCGGGATCATTACAGAAATAGATGTGAAGGAAACGCTGAAAAAGAAATTGAACATTGACTTCAAGAAATATAGGATTCTCGGAGCATGTAATCCATCTTTCGCGTATCAGGCACTACAGGCAGAGGACAAGATAGGTACGATGCTGCCATGCAATATCATTGTTCAAGAAACACCGGAGGGAAAAACAGAAGTAGCTGCTATAGACCCAATTGCCTCAATGCAGGCAATTGAGAATCCGAAACTGCGGGATGTTGCTGAACAGGTGCGAAATAAATTGCAGAAGGTAATTGATAATCTATAATCAACATTGCCCAATAAAAAATTCAGTATTTGTCATGCTGAATTCGTTTCAGCATCTCATAAGAACGACTATTAAGAATTATAAGACCCCTGAAACAATTTAAGGGTAGCAATAAAATACAGAACAAGGAGGTTCTCATGAAAAAAGTTGTAGTCATCCAACTGATCGTTTTTCTTTTGGTTGCTGTAGGATTGTTAGGAATGGTAAACGCCGAAGAGACGAAAAAGGAGGAGCCTTTTTTCAATCTTAGTCTGCACTATACAACCAGGGGAATGGCTCACTGGTATGATAAGGCAAACGGTGGTTTAGAATCCCTTACAGAGATCCCTTATACCAAACTCCCCTGTTATCACTGCCATGTCTCATCGTGTGATAAATGCCATCAGACAAAGGTAAACGATAGGCTCTCATACTCGACAGAGGTTGCACGGAACCAGAAAATGTGCCTTGAATGTCACCAGCGAGAGGCAGCCGTTCAAAAAATAGATCAAGCTGCGAATCAGGTGGATGTCCATCTTGCTAAAGGGATGCCGTGCATGGGTTGCCATACCGCACGAGAGATGCATGGAGACGGCACTGAGTATGAATCCATGAAGCAAACCGGTGCCATGGATGCAAACTGTGAAAAATGCCATGGATCCATTACTCCAAGCATCTCTCACAAGGTCCACCGAGAAAAACTGGACTGTAAGGCCTGCCATATACGGCATGTTGTCTCCTGTTCGAACTGCCATTTTGAGACACTACTAAAAGAAGGCCAGAAGGTTGCCATCCCTGTTTCGGGATGGGTCTTTCTGATGAACTACAACGGAAAGGTAACGTCTGCAAATATGCAGACCTTTGTTGTCCCCGGTGATAAGACATTTCTCATGTTCGCTCCGCAGAACAGTCATTCAATTATGAAGGAAGGCAGGAAATGCGAAGAGTGTCACGGGACAGAAATAGTCAAGAAAGTCCAGGAAGGAAAATTACGTCTGATCTGGCTTGAAAATGGGAACGTGAAAAATGTGAAGGGAGTTATTCCTGTCGTGAAGGGCGTGACGTATGACGCAGTCTATCAAAACTATAAAGACGGGAAATGGATTCCGATTGCAAATCCACTTGCACCTGTGGTGCATTATGCTGCCTACGGCGAACCTCTCTCAAAGGACCAGTTGAAGAAACTATCCATGCCTATGGGCGAGAAGTAAGAAGATACAGACAGAAAAGGGAGACTGCATGG
>JBGPPR010000173.1:0-3403 GCA_041488675.1 Thermodesulfovibrionia bacterium | reverse complement strand
TTTCTCTGGAGTCTCTCCAAATCTCCTCATAGTGCTTAAGAAAAACCGAAAACGATGCAAAGGAGTAAAATGATTTCGTATAGATTTTCATTTGAGGCAACGTATATCATTTCGTGTAGATTTTTACGTGAGGCAACAGGGAAAGGAGATATTATGTGACCTTTATTCAGGGGTCATTAACGGTAAGATAACGACTTCTTACGCAACTACCACTTTATCAATGCAGCGGCCCAGGTCAGACCACCGCCAAAGGCCTCAAGGAGGATGTAATCCCCGTCCTTTACTCTTCCCGTCGTAACCGCTTCATCGAGGGCTATGGGGATGGATGCAGCAGAGGTGTTGCCATACTTATCAATATTTATGAGAACCTTGTCTATCGGGAGTCCAAGCCTGTCAGCAGTCGCCTGAATGATTCGCAGGTTCGCTTGATGAGGTATCAGAAGTGAAAGTTGTGAAAGCACAAGTTTGTTTTCTTCGAGGATTTTTACAACAATATCTTCGAGTGTACGGACAGCAAACTTAAATGTCTCATTACCTTTCAACTTAATGCAGTGAAGCTTATTGTCGACTGATTCTCTTGAGGCAGGCTGCTTTGAACCTCCCGCGGGCATATGGAGAAGTTCCCAGAAACTGCCGTCAGAATTGATAGACATTGAGATGATTCCTCTGTCTTCCTCGGTAGGCTCAACAATTACCGCCCCCGCACCGTCACCAAAGAGAACACAGGTTGTCCGATCCTCCCAGTCTGTGATTGTTGAAAGGACCTCTGTGCCAATGACGAGGATTCTTTTATGCATGCCCGATCGAATAAATCCGTCAGCAATATAGAGACCGTACAGAAAACCTGAACAGGCAGCATTGACGTCAAAGGCTGCTGCATTTTTGGCACCGAGTTTATCCTGGATGATACAGGCTGTCGAGGGGAAAGGCATATCACCTGTTATCGTTGCGGCTATAATGAGGTCAATATCTTCTGCGTTCCGGCCAGCCCTCTCAAGAGCCACCTTCGATGCTTCATATGCCAGGTCTGATGCCGCCTGGTTCCCGTTTACAATTCTCCGCTCCTTAATTCCCGTACGCTCGGTGATCCACTGATCTGAAGTTTCAACCATTTTTTCGAGATCGAGATTGGTGAGGGTCTTTTCCGGGAGGTAGGAACCTGTGGAGATAATCCTACTTCTTGTCAACCTTTTCCACCATGCTTTTTTCTATTTCGGATGCAATGACCTTATACACACGTTTCTCGGAAAAATCTGCTGCAACTCTCAGGGCATTCTTGATTGCCTTTGCGGTTGATCTTCCGTGGCTTATGATGCAGGTGCCATTTATTCCAAGGAGGGGCGCACCTCCGTATTCGTCATAATCTGTCTTTTTCTTGAAACTGATTAAAGCAGACTTCATCAGAAGGTATCCAAGCCTCCCAACAGATTGCTCAGCAATCTCTCTTTTGAGAATCTTTACGATAGCATCCGCAAGGCCTTCGCTCGTTTTCAGTACAACGTTTCCTGTAAACCCATCACATACAACGACGTCGGCTATTCCTGTAAAAATGTCCTTGCCGTCTACGTTGCCGATAAAGTTTATACCTGCCTTTTTCAAAAGCTTGAAGGACTCTTTGGTAAGATCATTCCCTTTGGTGTCCTCCTCCCCGATGCTGAGGAGAGCAACTTTTGGCTCTGGCCTACCAAGAATTGCGCTGCAATACGCGCTTCCCATCAATCCGAACTGAAAAAGATTTTCGGGTTTGCAATGCAGATTTGCACCTGCATCGATGAGAACAAATGGAGCTTTCAGAGTGGGCATGAGGGTGGCAATGGCAGGCCTGTCAACACCTGGAGATGCACGGAGGAAGAGAAGCGATGTTGCCATCACAGCCCCGGAATGACCGGCGCTCACCATGGCATCGGCTTCACCATTCTTCACAAGTTCGATAGCCTTGCTGATGGACGAATCCCTCTTTTTTCTGATCGCAACAGCAGGAGACTCATCCATTCCTACGACTTGAGAAGCGTGCTTTATGGAAATCCGGCTTGGGAGGTACCTCTTGCTGTCAAGCTCTCTTCTTATTAAATTTTCGTCACCGACAAGGATAATATCTATGCCTTCAAAATCATCTACGGTCTCGATAGCGCCCTCAATGGTGACAGCAGGGGCATAATCGCCTCCCATCGCATCAAGGGCAATTTTCATGCTTCTTTTTCAACTACTTCGAGAATCTTGCGACCGTTGTATGAACCGCAATGAAGACATACCCTGTGGGGAAGCTTCAGTTCATTACAATCAGGGCAGAGGCTCAGGTTAGGAGTCTGGCCCTTCCAGTTAGCCCTCCTCTTGTCTCTGCGTGTTCTCGTGTGTCTGTGTTTCGGATTTGGCACCTCTTTTCTCCTTTCTACGTTCCTTTGTCCAGCAATTTCTTCAATCCCACAAGTCTCGAATCTATATCCCTAAAAGTGCAACCACAGTCGCCTGCGCTGAGGTCCGCTCCGCACTGCAGACATATTCCTTTACAGAAGTCGTTGCAAAGCGGTTTCATGGTTAAATTTAGCATAATCTGTTCCTTTACAAGGTCAGTCAAGTCAAGTTCATCTTTCGAATAAAATCCCATATTAAGTTCCTCAGCCTTGATCTCGTGGTTTTCTTCCCCTCTGAGTTGTTCCACAGGATGAAAGACGGCCTCAAAAGGAAAGGAGAGATCCCTCGTGAAATCTTTCAAACATCGACTGCACTGCAATTGTACATTAGCCATAATATTACCACTTACCACAACCTCAGGGCCTACTTTTTGTATCTTCAGTTTTGCCTGGACAGGTGAAGGGACGTTATCGAATGTGACAGTCTCTTCAAATTCTGCATCCAGCCCGTCATCGGGTATTTCTGAAATGATTATCTTCATCTGAAATTATAGAAAAAATCGTAGAAACATTACAACTGCGGTAAGGAAACGAATCAAAAATATCCCCCGTAATCCCCCTCTATCCCCATTTAGAAAAGGGGGGATTTCAATAGGGATCTTGTAAGAAATTTTGGCAGATGGAAGAGTCTTGTGTGTGTTTCTGTATCATAGTAAGAGAGTGAATTGAGTTTCCTCTTTTTCAACCTCTTGTCAACCGTGGCAGGAGAAAGCTTTCGAGGGCCGTATTTTAGTGAAGCAACGGCAAATCCCCATAGCGAGCTAAAGCTTGGGATATATTCATAGTAAAAATCTGTGAATGGGGAAATATCAGTGAGTGTTTCTAAGATACTTGCATAACTGGTATCGTTTGAGGTATAGAAGACTCCTGTTACATGAGTCACAAATAGGCCGTCAGTCAGGAGAGTGCTTTTAACAGCCGAATAAAATTCTCTTGTATAGAGATCCCGAGCCGGGCCTTTTTCAAGAGGATCACTGATATCAGCGATGACA
>JBGPPR010000172.1:0-3411 GCA_041488675.1 Thermodesulfovibrionia bacterium | reverse complement strand
TTGATATAAAGGAGAAACTCCACGTCTTTCTTGATATAAACTCTTTGTCCTGACTTATTTTTCCTGGGTTTGAGAAAGGGGAACTCTGTTTCCCAGTATCTCAGGACATAAGGCTCGACGCCGACAATCTTGCTGACTTCTCCTATTTTGTAGAAGAGCTTATCCGGAATAGGGATTTCGGATTTTGGAAGTTGAAAGACAGATTTATACATTACCTTTGTCAATAGTAGATTTTAATTGATTACTTGCTCTAAAGGTAATTGTCCTTCTGGGAGTTATTTCAAGGTCTTCCCCTGTTTTTGGATTTCTCCCTCTTCTGGCGTTCTTTTTTCTTACATTGAACGTGCCGAAGCCGGATAATTTTACAGACTCGCCTTCAACAAAGCTCTGCTTCAGCATATCGAAGATCAACTCGATGATCTCGAGTCCCTCTTTCTTCGAGAGTCCTATTTTTTCAAAAATGGCATCCACCAAATCAGCTTTAGTCATAGAACCCCCCCTCTCTATAAATTTTTCTTAATTATATTAAGGACATATAGACTTGTCAAGAAGAAATTAGTTTAGGTGAAGAGACAATGGCTTATAATGAATCAAATCAAAGGGCTACTTGCTTATCAAGGGGAGACTTTTTTATAGTCATAATTGTCCACGTTTGTGAAGAGTAATGATATTTAATACATTGTGAGGTGTGAATATGGTTCATCCAATTCTCGTTGTTGAGGATGATAAAAAAATCGCAAACATTGTGAAAGTGTATCTTGAGGGAGCCGGTTACAGAGTTGTTCATGCTGAGAGGGGAAAAGATGCTATTGACTTTGCTCTAAAGGAAATGCCCCTTCTCGTAATACTTGATTTGAAATTACCTGACATAAGCGGAGAGGTGGTGTGCCAGGAGCTAAGAGAGATCGGAGATTTTCCTGTCATCATGCTGACATCGAAGGCTCTTGAGGAAGAGAGGATTGCAGGGTTCGCCCTTGGGGCAGACGATTACGTGATAAAGCCTTTCAGCCCGAAGGAGTTGGTTTACAGGGTAAAGGCGGTATTAAAGCGGGCAGTAAAAGATGACCTTGATGCTACCAAGCCGATCAATTTCAACAATGGATTGCTGATCATAGACGGCAGGAGCTACGAAGTAAAAAGTAGGAATAAACCGGTGGGTCTCACACCCACGGAATTCAAAATCCTCTATACGCTTGCATCTTCTCCCCAGAAGGTCTTTACGAGAGAAGAACTTGTCCAAAAGGCCCTCGGATACGAATTTGAGGGATACGAGAGGAGCATTGATGCCCACATCAAGAATATCAGGCACAAGATAGAAGACGACCCGAGGAATCCGTCTTTTATCCTTACAGTTTATGGTGTGGGATATAGATTTACCGGGAAGAGAGATGCTTAGAAGAATCTGGATAAAGTTTTTTCTACTCCTCTTTATTGTCTCTCTGGTTGCCCTTTCATCAGCATTCATCCTGCGTGAACTGATGATAAGAGATTTCAGGGATTACCTCGAAGGTGAAATGGAGGACAGGGTATACCGGGTAGTAGCTAATATGGAAGGGACCTATGAAAAATATTCCAAATGGAAAGAAGATAATATTGCGGAAGATGCGGTCTGGGCATTCATGATGGGGCTCGAAATAAAGCTGAAGGACATGGACGGTAATATCATTATGGATACGGCAAGGGCAATCAAGAGACTTTCTCCTTCGATGCAAAGGAGGATTATGGCCATTTCTGAAACGAAAACATCAACAGAAAAGGATGATTTTGTTCCATACCCTCTTTTCCTAAGTGGAGAAGAAATTGGCAGTCTCGAACTGAGATTCCTGCTTCCGGAAAAGGAGTTTTTTTTCATTAGAAGATCGAATCAATTTCTGCTTATTTCCCTCCTTGCTGTGGGTGGATCAGCTATTCTTTTCAGTTTCATTTTTTCGAGGAGACTAATAGAGCCTATCAAGAAGCTTGAATCCGCAGCGAAAGCCATTAGTGAAGGGGATCTCAAAAGCAGAGTTAAAATCCGTGGCAGAGATGAAATAGGCAGGCTGTCTGAAACATTCAATATGATGGCCCAGCATTTGGAGACACTGGAGTCTCTGAGGAAAAAACTGATTTCCGATGTTGCTCATGAACTCAGGACACCGATAAGTGCCTTAAGAGGAGAGATTGAGGGCATGATAGATGGATTGATCCCAACGGACAAAGGACATCTCCATTCATTGTATGAAGAGATCAACAGACTTCGACATATTCTCGAGGGCATTGAAGAACTTTCTCAGGCTGAGGCAAGCGCCCTGTGGCTCAGAAAACAAGATATCAAACTTAAACCATTTTTGAGCAACATAATGGGAAGATTTTCCAAGCTCATGTCAGATCAAGGAGTTTCCTCTGATGTCCAGTGTCCGGAGGAACTCTCGGTGAACGCTGATCCTGACAGATTGAGCCAGATGGTGGTCAACCTCTTAAGTAATGCCCTAAAAGCCACCGACAGGGATGGCAGGGTCTGGATACAGTCCGGAAGACAAAACTCGGAAGTATTTATCGAAGTGGGTGACACGGGCCATGGTATCAGGCCGGAAGATCTTCCCTATGTTTTCGAAAGATTTTATAAAGTATCCGAGGGAGGTCTTGGTCTTGGGCTTTCTATTGCAAAGGACCTTTCAGAGGCTCATGGAGGAAGGATTGAAGTCAAAAGCGTATATGGAAGGGGGTCGTCATTTACTGTTTTTTTGCCTCGTTGAGAATATTCACAATCTTTCATAATTCCTTCAATAGACCTTCATAATCCTTTGATATGCTTAAGTCAAGATATCAAAGGAAAGGAGGTGAAAGTAGTGAAGCGTAAAACCATCATAGGGTTGGTTGTTGTACTCGGGATTGTCCTTCTTGGCGCTGTCTATGCATCTGGACAACGGGGTTCATCCGGCTTAAGTACCTGTCAGAATGCGGATATTGAGAAGGTGAAGCAATTCCAGAAAGAAACGCTGAGTTTAAGAGATGAGCTTGTGACAAAAAAACTCGAACTTCGGAAGGAGTGTGGGCAATCTGCGCCGAACAGTGAACGCATCAGCACACTAAAGCAGGAAATAAGAGACCTTAAATCAAGCATTAAAGAGGCTGCTGACAAATATGGTGTTGATCCTCGGTGTGGCAAGAGGCGTCACAGGGCAGAAGGCATGGAAGGCTCTCTAAAAGAGAACAAATCTGTTGAAGGCGTCTACAAGTAAAAGGTAAAATTCAGGGAGCGAAAGCTCCCTGAACAAAATAATTTTGAAGATAATGAAAAAAGCACTGATAACAATCCCGTTCATGTTCATAATATCTGTGTTGCTTTTAGATTACAATGCGCTGGCTCAGCATGATTGGAATTCTCAGGGGGGGCAGAATCCTCAGGAAAAGGGGAAAACGCCGGAAGAA
>JBGPPR010000171.1:0-3413 GCA_041488675.1 Thermodesulfovibrionia bacterium | reverse complement strand
TCGCATCCTGGGGCTGAAGCAGGTCCCAAGGGTTGGGCTGTTCGCCCATTAAAGCGGTACGAGAGTTGGGTTCAGAACGTCGTGAGACAGTTCGGTCCCTATCTGTTGCAGGCGCAGGAGACTTGAGAGGATCTGTCCTCAGTACGAGAGGACCGGGATGGACAGACCCCTGGTGTTCCGGTTGTCATGCCAGTGGCAATACCGGGTAGCTATGTCTGGACGGGATAAACGCTGAAAGCATCTAAGCGTGAAACCCACCTCAAGATGAGGTCTCCCGTGGAGCAATCCACCTAAAGGTCTGTGGTAGACTACCACGTCGATAGGCTGGAAGTGTAAGTGCAGTAATGCATTCAGCTTACCAGTACTAATAGACCGTGTGACTTGACCCTTAATTTTTTCTGTTGTCAAAAAAGTGAGAGTGTGCAAAGGGGCGAAAGCCCCTTTGCATTTATTATTGAGAGGTAAGATGAGAGAAAGAGATATCTTTGATGAGATAATTGATATCGGGAAAAGGCGCGGAGTTTTAACCTATGATGAAATAAATGAAGCCTTGCCTTCAGAGTTTTTTTCACCTGATGAATTGGAAGATCTCATGGACATCCTTCAGGATATGGGAGTAAAGGTAATAGATCATGAGGAAGCTCTCTTACCTGAAGAAGAAGCGGAAGAAGAGGTGGAAGAGTATGAAAAGGCTGAAGATCTTGTGCAGGCATATTTCTATTCCATGGGAGATATTTCTATCCTCAAGAAAGACGAGGAGACAGAGCTCGCAAAAAGACTTGAGGAAGGCAAAAAAATCGTAAAAGATATTATCACCGCCCTGCCCCTCTATAAGAAAACCGAAGCCAATCTGAACGGTGAAGAAGATGAGTTAAGCTCGGAGGAAGAAAGAGCCGAAATAGCTCTATCAAAGACTGTGGAGATACTTGAGGACCTCATGGAGGAAATTGAAAGAGCTGACAAGAAGATTATAAAGTACGGCTCTCTGAAAGACCTTAAGAAAATTCTCAATGAGAAGAAAAAAAAGAATATTAACGCTAGAAAACTGCTGTCCTTAGCAAAGGAAATTGAAAAAGTTTATAAGAAGGTTGAATCAGGAGTCGGTGTTAAGGTTGATGTCTTGAAAGGTATGTGGGATCGTATTGTGAAGGCAAGAACACTCATTTCCACTTCAAAGAATGAGTTGATAACACGTAATCTTAGACTAGTTGTGAATATCGCAAAAAATTATGTCGGCAGAGGACTACCTCTCCTTGATCTGATACAGGAAGGCAACATAGGCTTGATGAAAGCTGTTGACAAATTCAAATACGAAAAGGGCTTCAAGTTTAGTACTTACGCAACTTGGTGGATAAGACAGGCTATTACTAGAGCTTTAATAGATCAGACAAAAACTATCAGGGTTCCTGTGCATATGATGGAGTTTTACAACAGGGTTACTAAGGCATCTAGAGAACTCACACAACAACTCGGTAGAGAGCCTACAAAGGAAGAGATTGCCCAGAAACTTGGAGTTCCAACAAAAAAGGTTGAAGAGGTTTTCAGAGCGATACAAGATCCTATTGCACTTCAGACTCCTGTTGGTGACGAGGATACTGAACTTGAAGATTTTATAGGAGATAAGAATAGCCCCTCACCCTATTCCGATGCTGAAAGGATTGAAATTTCAGAGCATATCCAGCGGGTGTTGAAATCCTTGACTCCCAAAGAGGAAAAAGTAATAAGAATGAGGTTCGGGATTGGCATGGATCGAGATCACACTCTTGAAGAAGTTGGAAGGCATCTTTCTATAACAAGAGAAAGAGTCCGACAGATAGAGGCAAAGGCATTAAGAAAGCTTAAACATCCGAGCAGACTTAAAGTTCTCAGGACATTGATAACTTCTACTTAACCGCTACTACTTCATCTCCTTTAGTGACAGAATTACTGCTTTTCCACACAATTGCAGTCGCAGTTGTTTCTCTGACGTTTATGACCTGAATAACGCCGTTCACGATTCTGTGTTTCCCTTGCAAGAGAGTTGCATATACATCACCTATTTCAAGCCCTTCCTTTTTTCCTCTATCGAGATAGACAACGTCCAACATTCCGTTGAAGGTGCGCAAATCTCTTGCAGCAACGATATAACCGCCGATGTCAGGCTTTCTTGGTGTTTCCATGCGATAAGGAGATTGTATCTCGTAATAGGAGTCAAGGAGACTTCCCGTGAAGATATCGCTATAAGACGCTGTAATCTTTGCTTTCATTTCATTACCGTCTTGGCCAACGATTTCCGCAATTCCAAGGACCTCAATAAGATGCCCCAGCATCTTGCCGGACTTTGGGTGCATTACCTTTTCGACAGGACGGATGACATAAAATTTCTCACCAACCTTAGCAGGGTTATCGGTCTTGACATAGGCATAATCACCAACACCAAGTATGGTTCTGCCGGTCGGAGAATCAACGATAGACCCAACGCTCTGCACTGAGTCAGCTATGTAACCGCTCGCTATTAAGAGAGTTCTGTCAACGAGATATTCTTTTGGGGGAGGTTCTATTTTTTTCACTGTTCCCTTTTCAGCTACTCTTTTTTCTAATTTCGTTTCCTGGATCTTAGGAAAAGTTATTTCTCCCTGTAATAAAGAGAGTGGAATCCTGATTTTCTGTTGAGGATAAATTCTATCAGGATTAGCTACATCGGGATTTTCCTTCCATATTTTAGGCCAGAAGAAGGGATCTTGCAGTTCCTTCTTAGAAATATCCCAAAGGGTATCACCTTTTACAACGGTATAATCCTTATATTCCTGCATCTGCGCCAACAAAGAGGAAGACAAGTATGGAAAACTGAGGAGAATAAGGATTACGGTTAACGTTGCCTTTTGTCTCGCCATATCTCTTGCTCCTTTTAATAGTTTGATTGTAAATAAACATAACGAAGATATAGGAAACTGTCAAGTATTAATTTACTTTGATGGCATCTCCTCTTCCGTGATAAAACTCACACTGCTTGCAAACATCAAAATAGTGATTACTTCCCCGAATTAATTTCTGTATGTATTAAACACCTTTAATCCCACCTCAATGCCGACATCTCGATTCTCAATTTCGCAAATGAAAAACGAGGCTCTTTAACTGTCTTCACAAATTCTGATATATTTAATGATGAAAAAGATCAAGGTTATCCTTATGCTTTTGCTCTTAACACTTCCCGTCACTATCTTTGCGTTAGTGGTCAAAGAATACAGATTGGAAAACGGTTTGAAAGTATTGATTGTAGAAACACATAAGGCCCCGGTGGCAACCTTTCAGGTATGGTACCGCACTGGATCAAGAGATGAACCGACTGGAAAGTCAGGGCTTAGTCATCTGCTTGAACACATGATGTTTAAAGGAACTCCGAGACATGGCCCGTCAGTTTTCTCGAAGATCAT
>JBGPPR010000170.1:0-3419 GCA_041488675.1 Thermodesulfovibrionia bacterium | reverse complement strand
TCTATTTCTGAATTTCCTATGCGGTGTCCCGCAATATTCAAAACATCATCAGCTCTTCCCTGCAGCCAGAAGTAGCCGTCTGCATCTCTGCGGGCTAAATCTCCCGTGAGATAAACATTTAGGTACTTTCCCCAATATCCCTCTGCATATCTCTCAGGAGCCTTATAGAGACCTCTGAGCATCCCGGGCCAGGGGTGAGTTATTACGAGATAACCACCGGCACCAACAGGAACAGGCTTTCCCTTTTCATCATAGATGTCCGCTTTGAATCCCGGCAGAGGTTTCGTTGCAGAACCGGGCTTGATGGGGGTGATAGGGAGGGGAGATATGACAAAATTGCCTGTCTCTGTCTGCCACCACGTATCCATAATTTGACATCTTCCTCTACCAATATTTTCAAAGTACCATATCCAGGCCTCTGGATTTATGGGCTCACCGACTGAACCCAAAAGCCGCAGAGAACTGAGGTCATGTTTGTTGGGCCACTGCTCTCCTAATTTCATAAAGAGCCGGATGACAGTTGGAGAAGTGTAGAAAACCGTTACCTTATACCTATGCACAATAGACCAGAACCTCCCAGGGTCCGGCCAATCAGGTGCGCCTTCATACAAAACAGAAGTGACCCCCAAGATAAGAGGTGCATATACAATATAGCTGTGTCCGGTAACCCAGCCAATATCCGCTGAACACCACCAGATATCACTCTCCTTCAGATCAAATACCCATTTCAGGGTCAATGATGTACCAAGTGCGTAGCCTCCATGGACATGAACTACGCCTTTTGGTTTTCCTGTGGTGCCGGAGGTATAGAGTATATAAAGAGGATGCTCTGCATCTAATATCTCCGTTTCACATTCATCAATGCTGAAGCCGATCTGTGGAAGAAATTCTCCGGTTCTCTCTATGAGTTCATCCCACCAATAATCTCTTCTTTCCCGTGGGTTCAATGGATCTCCCGGATACCACTTGATATCTTTTTTTGGAAAGACCTCTTCAGACAGACGTTTGTAAACGATGACATGCCTTACTGTAGGTGCGTCCGACAGGGCCTCGTCAACCTGCTCCTTGAGTTTGATGGTCTTGCCGCGCCTGTAGAAACCGTCACAGGTTATTACCGCCTTTGCTTCTGCGTGATTCAATCTCTCCCTTAAGGCGATTGCACTTAAGCCTGAGAAAACGACAGAATGTATTGCCCCGATTTTGGCACAGGCGAGCATGGCAACAGGAAGTTGCACTATCATAGGGAGGTAGATGCCTACCCTGTCACCATTCTTAATACCTAAAAATTTTAGGGCATTGGCAAATCTGTTTACTTCCTGACTGAGGTCCGCATAAGTATATGCCCTTTCTTCTAAAGGCGTCCCCTCATCAGTGGTAGGCTCTCCTTGCCAGTAGTAAGCAATCTTATTGTTTGTTTTATGTTTATCCAGAGCATCGAGGATGATATTGTACTCGGCACCAACAAAAAACTTGGCATAAGGCGGATTCCAATCCAGGACTTGAGAATAATCACCGAGACTCAATCCCACTTCCTTTATCATTTCAGTCCAGAACCTTTGAAGATTTTCAGAAGCCCAGGCCCGTAATTGTTCTTCATTGTCAATACCGTGCTTTACCATCCAGTTATACACATTCGTGGCCTTTATAAATTCTGGTGAAGGCTCAAAGACACGTTCCTCTTTCAATAAGACTCTGGTGGCACCTTCAGGAGTTAGCTTTTTGGATTCCACGTGTCCCCCTATACGACATCCTTTATTGCATAAAGTACTCTAAAACGCTTGCCGATGATCTCAAGCAATTCCTGCAATTTCTTTTCCTCCACATCTGTGCGGACAAACAGATGCCTGTGCCCCTCTTTATCGGCATCATATGATGTCATGACACTGAGTATCCTTCCATCATGCGCTCTTATCATATTAATCACCTCTTGAGTAGTGCCGGGAATATCCGGAATTTCTATTGCGATCTTGATGCCGCCCCGGTTTAACCCGCTGATATCCACCAGAGCCTTAAAAATATCTGTTTGAGTTATGATCCCCACTAATTTTCCGCCTTCTATAACCGGCAGACCCGATATCTTTTTCTTCAACATAAGCATAGCAGCCTTTTCGATGGATTCATCCGGTCCAATTGTCAGAATGTCCTTTGACATAATGTCTTTAACCTTGATCTCACTAAGGAGCCTGTAGATCTCGTGGACGTCGAGGGAGGTAACTTTCGAAGGTGTCGCCTCTTTCAGATCCCTGTCGGTAACCATTCCTGTTATTTTCTCATTCTTAGTAACGGGAAGTCTTCTGATATTGTTGTCCTTCATAATATTCAGGGCCTTTATTATCGGTGTGTCCTCATCGAGTGTAATTACTGTTCTTGACATTCGGTCCCGCACTAACATCGGTATCTCCTTTCTTTTCTTGGTTCTTCAGACTTTAAATATCCTTCTTTTTCTCGACATATCCGAATTCCCTCTATTATAATCCCAATTTTTCGCTATGGTATACTTTACTGCGATGAATAAACTGAAACCAGCCGGACTTGGTATTGCACTTGGGCTTGTGTGGGGCGGCGCATTATTTATTACAACATGGCTTTCATATTTTACAGGATATGGAAAGTTCTTTCTTATAGCCCTTCCTCAATCTCTCTATCCAGGATATACTATCTCACCTTCAGGGAGCATCCTGGGGTTAATTTATGGTATAGCGGACGGGTTCATTAGCGGTGCTCTGATAGGGTGGATTTACAACAAGTTTGTGAAATAGTCTTAAATTATTTGAGTTCCTGATCCGAAAAGAGTAAGGTTGGCAGATCTCTCCCTAAGTCTTCAAACTAAATTTTCCAAAAATAGGGTATATTTAATCAATCCGGCGATACACAGGAGCAGTAGAGATTCATGAAGGATTCTAAAAAGATTATACCGCCGTTATTCCTCATAGAACGGTACATCAAGATTTTAGCCGTTGTATGGACCGTCACCGTCGCCGCCTCATTGGTATGGAGTATAGTCCGTACAAAAAAAGATACTCTTGAAGGAGCGCATATTCAGGCCGAAATTAGTTTCGTAAAAGATATATTATACCGCCGCTGGAATGCCATGCATGGCGGAGTCTACGTTCCCATAACAGAAGCAACGCAACCCAATCCTTACTTATCGGACGTACCGGAGCGCGATATCACGACACCATCAGGCAAACGGTTGACCTTAATGAATCCAGCCTACATGACCCGACAGGTATACGGACTGATGGAAAAGGGATATGGTGTTCGGGGACACATTACGAGTTTGAATCCACTCCGACCTGAAAACAGTCCCGACACCTGGGAGACTGAAGCGCTGCGGGCACTTGAGCGCGGGAGGGTTGAAGTCAGTTCAATAGGACAGATAGAAGGTAAAGAGTACTTTCGCCTGATGCGCCCTTTTA
>JBGPPR010000169.1:0-3481 GCA_041488675.1 Thermodesulfovibrionia bacterium | reverse complement strand
CATCGTCAGTTCTGTTGGTCTTATCTCTGTCGTAATTCTTCTCCTCATTGGTTTTTTTCTTTTCAAAGAGGCATTTTATATTTTCTATAAAGCCGGTGTTTTGAAGGTTCTCTTTGGCAAGGCATGGTATCCAACCTATGATCCTCCAAGCTTTGGGATGCTCTCTCTCATCATGGGAACTCTTGCTGTCACTCTTCTTACGTCCGTAATCGCTATTCCCTTAGGTCTTGCAACAGCCATTTATATTGCGGAGATCGCTCACTATAGAGTGAAAGAATTCTTAAAGCCCCTCATAGAAATGCTTGCGAGCTTTCCGTCCGTCGTACTGGCCTTCTTTGGCATGGTAGTCATAGCGCCAATTCTCTCGAACTGGCTTTCACCGATACTTTCTGAGAAGCTTCCTGAATTGCTAAGGAGTACGAGTATCCCATTTGTTTCGACCACTCTTGCTGATTTCTGTTATAACAAACTGTTTATCGCATCAGGGCTGAACATCTCCACCGCGGCTTTAATGCTCACGGTGAGAGCGATCCCTGTCATCTCAAGTATTGCCGAAGATGCCCTGACAGCGGTTCCCCGCACGTACAGAGAAGCTTCATATTCTCTCGGGGCAAATAAATGGGAGACGATCCGGCGTGTGGTTGTTCCCGCATCTGTATCAGGTCTGAGTGTCTCAATAATACTCGGTATCGGCACGATCATAGGCGAAACAATGATTGTCCTCATGGTTGCGGGAGGCGCCGCAGTAATACCCCTTTGGATATTTGATCCTGCAAGGCCGATGCCGGCAGCCATCGCAGCAGAAATGGCGGAAGCTCCTTACCAAAGCCTTCATTACTATGCTCTCTTCGGTGTCGGTGCGATCCTTTTTCTTATTACCTTTGTTTTGAGTCTCATATCTGATTTCATATCGAGACGATACAGGGCTGTAAAAATAGGGGAAAAGGTGTGAATCAAAATACAAGCGATATTAACAGACCCTTTGATCTGATTCGAAAGAAAAGGGCTAACCTCAAGGAGAATTTCTTCTTGTCGCTCATCAGGTTCCTCGGGTTCACGGGTGCAATAATCCTTGTTGTCATATTGGGTTTTGTAGCATATAACGGTATCCATGTTTTGAGCTGGGAATTCATAACGCAACCCCCTGTTGAAGCAATGACAAAGGGTGGAATTTTTCCGGTCATCATCGGAACTGTCTTATTGACCTTCATTTGCATGGTCGTCGTCATCCCGATTGGTATTACTACCGCTGTTTTCCTTGCTGAATACTCGAAGCCTGGATTTGTCCTGAAGATGGTGATGATGTCAATTTATACCCTTGCAGGAGTTCCCTCTGTTGTTTTCGGACTCTTTGGCCTTGCCGTTTTTGTTGTCGCCTTTCATTTTGGTATGAGTTTGCTTGCCGGCTCTTTGACTCTTGCTGTGATGGTACTCCCCTATATCATAGCGACCTCTGAAGAAGCAATTAAGGCGGTCCCCTATAGCTTTCGTGAGGCATCTCTCGCATGTGGCGCTACAAAGTGGCAGACGATCCAGAGAGTTGTTTTGCCCACTGCGATGCCGGGAATCCTTACAGGTGCAATCCTGGGAACAGCAAAGGTTTCGGGTGAGACTGCACCGATTATGTTTACAGCCGCTGCCTTTTTTACTCCGGGGGTACCGAGATCATTGTTCGAGCCGGTGATGGCACTTCCTTACCATATCTATGTATTGGCCACTGCAGGCACGCATATTGAAGAGACGAGACCGATACAGTACGGAACAGCGTTAACACTCATTATCCTTGTGCTGGGGATGAATTTATTAGGGATTATTCTCAGAGCTCGACAGAGGGCTAAACGGACATGGTAGAGATAATAAACATTTTTGAAATGAAAGATTTCAGCATCTACTACGGTTCCCTCATAGCTGTTAAGAGGGTAACACTCGGTATCGAGACAAATAAAATAACGGCAATCATAGGACCCTCAGGTTGTGGGAAATCTACCCTCCTCAGGTCTTTGAACAGGATGAATGACTTGATTACAAGTTCATGGGTTGAAGGTCAGGCGCTTTTTAAAGGAGTAAACATTTATCAGAAGGATACCGACGTCATTGAACTCAGAAAGAGGGTGGGCATGGTTTTCCAGAAGCCGAATCCCTTTCCGAGTTCCGTTTATGAAAATGTGGCGTATGGACCGAAAATCAGGGGAATAAAAAAGAAGAACCAATTGGACGAGGTTGTTGAGAATGCCCTGATCAGAGCGGATTTATGGAAAGAAGTAAAGGACAAACTCCATGAATCTGGAATGAGTCTTTCTGGTGGTCAGATGCAGAGGCTCTGCATCGCGAGGTCTCTTGCCCAGGAACCCGAAGTCCTCCTCTTCGACGAGCCAACTTCGGCACTGGATCCCATATCAACGTCAAACATAGAGGACTTACTTCAGGAATTAAGGAAAACTGTTACGATAGTGATAGTTACCCATAATATGCAGCAGGCTGCACGGGTATCCGACTATACAGCTTTCATGTATTTGGGAGAGTTGGTAGAGTTTGGGGGTACAGATACACTCTTTATCAATCCTCGGAATAAACTGACAGAAGAATACATCACAGGAAGGTTCGGTTAATGGGTGTCTTCGATGAGGAATTAAGTGCCCTAAAAGAGCAAGTGTTAAAGCTTTGCTGCATGGTTGAGGTTGCCATACGTGATTCTGTTCGTTCACTGGTTGAGCGGAACAGCGAACTTGCAAAAGAGGTTATTAATAAGGATCACCTTATTAATGCGCTTGATGTAAGAATTGATGAAGAATGTGTGAGGCTTATTGCGTTACGGCAACCGATGGCGCGGGACCTGAGGTTTATAACGACAGCCATGAAAATAACGACGGACCTTGAACGCATGGGAGACCTTGCGGTCAATATAGCTGAGAGGGCAATTGAACTGAATCAGGAACCTCAATTAAAACCATTTGTTAACATACCGAAGATTGCCGAGATAGCTCAGTGGATGGTGAGAGGCGCCATCGATGCTTTTGTTAAGGGCTGCTCAACGCTGCCTTATGAAGTCATTAAGAGAGATGATGAAGTTGACGAGCTCACCGTAAAGAATTTTAGTGAACTCTTAAGTCTCATGATTCAGAACCCGAAGATTATATATCTGGCAGTGAAGAGGACATATATTGCAAAATATCTCGAAAGGATCGCTGATCATGCGACCAATATTGCAGAGATGGTTATTTATACGTGCGAAGGAAAGATCATCAGGCATGTCACACCTGATGAATCATAGCTTATCAAGAGGAGGTTGACAGTTGGCAGTCTTTGACGAGGAGTTAAGGTTCTTGAAGGAAAGAGTTTTGAGAATCGGCTCACTGGTTGAAGCGGCGATACGTAACTCTGTGAAATCTCTTGTTGAAAGGAACAGTGATCTTGCGAGAAAGGTCATTGAAAATGATCACAAAGTCAATGCCTTCGACGTGGAGATAGATGAAGAATGCAT
>JBGPPR010000168.1:0-3514 GCA_041488675.1 Thermodesulfovibrionia bacterium | reverse complement strand
CTTAAGAATCTTCAATGCCCGCAGAGTGATATCCTCGAGATTTCCTATAGGTGTTGAGACTATATAGAGGGTGCCCTTCACTCTATCTTCAAGAGCTTTCTGAGTCGCCGGTCTGCCCGGACAATTTCATCTACATCATCACCTGTGATTTCCCATGTGTACTTATCCTCTGCTGAACGTCTTAGCTTAATTTTAGCCGGCTTCTTGGGCTTTACCTGCTGGATTTCGGGTTGCTTTTTTACCTGGAAGGTTTTTATATCCTCTGAAAAAACAAAAGTAACAATCAAGAAGATAAGAGAAGCAGAGAATACAAATATACGAAAATATTTGTTGCGCTTGGTTATCGGTAACTGAATCATCAGCTTTATCTATTAATAGCCTCTGTATTTATTCGTTATCGGGAAACGCCTGTCGCGACCAAAAGCCCTCTGTGTAATCTTTATCCCCGGAGGCGACTGTCTCCTCTTGTATTCACTTGTATCCACCATTCTTATAATCTTTTTTACCGATTCAGATTCACAGCCAAGAGACAGTAGCTCATCAACCCCCTTATCGTCCTCTATATACGCCTTCAATACAGGGTCTAACAGAGAATAGGGCGGTAGTGTATCCGTATCCTTCTGGTTAGGTTTCAGTTCGGCTGACGGCTCCTTCCAGATCACCCTCTCGGGTATTACAATCCTTTCCTCTTTCTTATTCTTCCACCTGCAGAGTTCGTATACCATTGTTTTAGGAACATCCTTTATCACTGCAAATCCGCCTGCCATGTCGCCATAGAGAGTTGCATAGCCGACACTCATCTCTGATTTATTCCCCGTAGTAAGGACTAACCGTCCGAATTTATTCGAAAACGCCATGAGTATATTCCCTCTTATTCTTGCCTGGATATTTTCTTCTGCTATGTTTTCCGGAAGCCCGCGGAATATCTCTTTCAGAGCATCGAGATAGCTCTTAAAAATACTGTGAATAGGCACCTCTACCACCCCGATTCCGAGGTTATTTGCAAGGGAGAAGACATCCTCCTTACTTTCTTTTGACGTATAGGGAGAAGGCATAAACAGACCTGTTACATTTTCCCGGCCGACTGCATCTGCTGCAATCGTTGATACAAGCGAAGAATCGATACCGCCGCTCTGCCCGATGACTACGCCCTTAAACCCGTTCTTCTTTACGTATTCTGATGTGCCAAGTACGAGTGCTTCGTAGACCTCCTCTACCGGCTCCAGGGCTTTATATCCCACTGAAGGAAGAAGCGGCAGTGTGCGTTCTTTATATACTTTTTCCTCAACGGGAATGACAATCTCTTCAACAGCACCCTTTTCGAGTTTCACCACTTCCTGTCTTCTGCGAGGAGCACGAAGCCTCTTCATTCTCACGGGATCAAGATCCAAGTCTGCAATGACCAGATCTTCTTTGAAGGGTTTTCCCCTCACACTAACATTACCGTTCTCGTCCAGGACAAGGCTGTCACCATCGAACACAAGTTCATCCTGACCGCCGACTGTATTCAGATATACAACGATTGCTATGCTGTCTGACGCCCTCGTAGAAAGCATATTCTCTCTGAATTTGTTTTTACCGATACGATACGGAGAAGCATTGATATTAATGATCACCTCAGCTCCCGCGAGTGCCTGCATCCTTGCAGGACCTTCCGGATACCAGATATCTTCACAGATATTCACACCAAAACAGACATCGCCGATTCGATAGACGGCACATCTTCTGCCTGCCTGGAAATAACGTATCTCATCAAAAACACCGTAATTCGGGAGATACATCTTGTGGTAGGTACCAATGAGCTTTTTGTTATAGACAATTGCAGCAGCATTATAGATATCATCCGTTCTGTCGACAAAACCGACTACTGCGATGATATCTTTTACTTTCTTCTGTACTTTCTTGAGCGCTTCGAGGTTATCCTCTATAAAATAGGGTTTCAAAAGAAGATCCTCGGGCGGGTAACCAGTTATTGCAAGCTCCGGGAACACAACAACCTGTGCACCGGCTCTTACAGATTCCTCAACGTGGTAAATGATTTTTGAGACATTTCCTTCGAAATCTCCAACAGTAGGATTGATCTGTGCCAGGGCTATCCGAAGCGGTCTCACTTATTGCTCCCACTCTCCTTTTCAGAGTATTTTTGTTATGGCTATGAGTTTTTGTGATTATTATAGCATTAGAGTGGATTTTCAACAAAAAACTAATACAAACGTATTAAATGCTGTTACTAAGGGGAGGCTCTGGTGGGGTCAGAGAGGGAACCTGTTTTACTTCTTAGATGCATTCCTTTAAAATCAAGAACAAAATTCAACATCAATCTGTCTAAATATGAAGAGAGAAGAACGGACAGCCATAGACGAAGATGCCGAGCCCGTTTCTTTGTGCAAAGAGGGAAATGTTGACGCCTTTGAGTTTTTAGTTGGAAAGTACCATAAAAAGATGTTCAATATTGCATACAGAATGATCGGGAACTATGAAGACGCATGCGAAATTGTGCAGGACACCTTTGTCTCAGCCTATAAGGGTATCAGGAATTTCGAGGAAAAAGCCAGGTTTTCTACCTGGCTTTACACGATAGTCATGAACCTTTCAAGGAACCGCTTGAGCCAGTTGAAAATCCAAAGTGGTCGCGAAGCGTTTTCCATAGATGACCCCGTTGGTGCCGATGATGCCGGGATCAAGAGAGATCCCGCATCCGATGAACCCTCGATCCTGGAAAGACTTGAAAGAAGAGATGTTCAACAAACGGTTCAGGGGTGCATAGACACTCTCGATAACGAATTCAAGGAGGTACTCGTTTTGAGAGATATCCAGGGCTTTTCTTATGATGAAATCACTGATATGATTAAGATACCGGAGGGTACAGTCAAATCGAGGCTTTTCAGAGCCAGGGAAGCACTCAAAGACTGTTTGAAAAAAGTTATGGGGAAACTGTAGATGAACTGCCATGATATTCAACAAAAACTTTCTGCTTATATAGAAGGCATTATTCCTCCTGAAGAACGAATGCTTATTGAAGAACATATCAAATCATGTTCGACATGTAATGAATCTCTTGTGGATCTGAAAAGGACTATGAGCTATATACATGATCTTGAAGATGTAGAACCTCCGGCCTGGCTGCGCGAGAAGGTTATGTCAAGAATCAAAACAGAGACTGAACCAAAGAGAGGATTCTTCCAGAAACTTTTTTATCCTCTCCACATAAAACTACCTATTGAGGCTGTCGCGGTGGTCTTCATTGCAGTTACCGCACTCTATATTTTTAAAGCCATTCAACCTGAAGTGAAGATCGCAAGAGCGCCTTCAGAAGTTATACCTCAAATTCCTTTACAAGAGAAAGAAACTCTTCAAGAGAACGCTAAGAGCAAGGAAATCGTAATTCCTTCACCCACCTCTGCAATTCCTAAATCTCCGGAGAAGGCAATTCCCCCATCCCCCTCTACGACCCGTGGCCCCTTAGAAAAGGTAACCCCCCTATCTCCCTCTTTGGAAAAGACAATCCCCTCGT
>JBGPPR010000167.1:0-3519 GCA_041488675.1 Thermodesulfovibrionia bacterium | reverse complement strand
CTATTGCAGGAAAGTGAGGATTAAATATGGCTTTTAAGCACATGCCAACATTCAGTAATGAGCGATATGAATGTTTTAATTGCGATAAAGAATATAATTAATGAACCAGGCGATTGGAGGTTGTTCTGTAAATTTATTGAGATGTATAATGCTACTCAAATTCCTTATAATAGTAACCACTAATGCTGAAAGCTTATTTAAAGCAAATAGCAGATACAAGCAATCGTGGAGATGCAAGGGAAGAAAGCTATTACCCTATCCTGAAAGACCTGCTTGATGAGTATTGCAGTTCAATCGAAAAGAAGAACATCCACATTACACCTCAACCCAAAAAGACCGAAGCAGGAAATCCTGATTTCAGGGTATGGGATGGGAAACAGCATATCACAGGATATATAGAGGCTAAAGACCCCACCGTTGAGAATCTCGACAGGATAGAGGACACCGAGCAACTAAAAAGATACCTGCATACGTTCCCTAACCTGATACTGACCAATTTCCTTGAATTCAGGCTTTACCGCAACGGGGAGAGAACAGATAAAGTCCTTGTCGGTAGACCTGTCATACTCCATAAGCTGAAAACCACGCCACCTGTAGAGAAGGAGCCGGAACTATTACAACTGTTTGAGAAGTTCTTTTCCTTTTCATTGCCTAAAGTCTATGATGCAAAGAACCTTGCAATAGAACTTGCCAAAAGGACACGTTTCCTGAAGGATGAGGTTATAGCACAGGAGCTGAGGGAAGAAGAAAAGGCAGGCAAGGGATTTATCAGAGGATTTTATAAGGCATTCAAGGATTATCTCATCAGTAGTCTTACAGAGGATGAATTTTCAGACCTCTATGCACAGACCATAACTTATGGACTGTTTGCTGCTCGGACACGTTCCGAGAATGGATTTAACAGGAAACTTGCCTATGACAACATCCCTCAGACAATAGGCATTCTGAGAGATGTTTTTCAGTTCGTTTCTTTAGGTTCACTCCCCCAACAGATGGAGTGGATTATTGATGATATATCGGAAATCCTGTCTGTCTCGGACATAAACAAGATACTGCATCAATATTTCCATGAAGGTAAAGGCAAAGACCCTATCATTCATTTCTATGAAACCTTCTTGTCCGAGTATGACCCAAAAACAAGAGAGATGAGGGGAGTATATTACACGCCTGAACCTGTTGTTTCTTACATAGTCCGTTCATTGCACAGCATCCTTAAAGAACAGTTCAAGAGACCTGATGGATTTGCAAGTAATACCGTGACGGTTTTAGACCCTGCGGCAGGAACGCTAACTTTTTTGGCAGAGACAGCTAAACTGGCTGTTGATGAATTTGTTTCCAAATACGGAGAGGGAGGAAAGGAGAATTTCATAAAGGAACACATCCTGAAAAACTTCTATGCCTTTGAATTGATGATGGCCCCCTATGCTGTCGGGCATCTGAAGATGTCTTTCCTTCTGGAAGAATTAGGCTACAGGTTGCAGAGGGATGACAGGGTGAAACTTTACCTTACCAATACGCTTGAGATGGAGGAGGTTGCCCAAACAGAGCTGCCCGGGATGGCCTCATTGTCTGAAGAGTCTCATCTGGCCGGTCGGGTGAAGAAAGAACAACCGATACTTGTAATCCTGGGCAACCCACCCTATTCGGGACATTCATCAAATATCGGTGACTGGATCTCAAGCGAGATTAAGTCTTACTATCAAGTCGATGGGAGACCGCTTAATGAAAAGAACCCCAAGTGGCTTCAGGACGATTATGTGAAGTTCATCCGTTTTGCCCAGTGGAAGATCGATCAGGCAGGCGAAGGGGTTCTTGGGTTTATTACGAACCACAGCTATCTCGATAATCCGACTTTTAGGGGGATGCGTCAGTCACTGATGCAGAGTTTCGACGAGATGTATATCCTTGACCTGCACGGCAACAGTCTCAAGAAGGAAAAAAGTCCTGATGGGTCAAAAGATGGGAATGTCTTTGATATTCAGCAAGGGGTTGCCATTGCTATTTTTATCAAGAAAATGCCTCTTGCGTCCCCCCTTGCCAAGGGGGGAATAAAAAGTGGGTCAAAAGTTTTCCATTCTGAACTATGGGGGCTCAGAGAAAAGAAATACGATTGGCTTAATACTCATGATGTTACAACAACCAAATGGAAGAAGCTTTCCCCTAAATCCGAATTCTATCTGTTCTTCCCCCGCGATGAAAAGTTGTCATCTGTTTATGAAAGGTACATGAAGATTACCGATATCTTTCTGGTGAGTAGCGTAGGGATCGTAACGTCACGCGATGAATTCGTTATTGATTTTGATCGGGATCGACTGCGGAGAAGAATATTGCAGTTCAGGGATAAGAAATTACCTGATGAAATAATACAACAGACTTATAAGCTAAAAGATAAAACTAACTGGATACTGAGAGATGCAAGGGAGAGTGTTGCCAAAGACACTGACTGGGACCAAACTATTACAAAGATCTTGTATCGCCCATTCGATGAACGATGGATTTTCTATCACGAAGCGGTCATTGAGCGATCTCGGAAAGAAGTAATGCAGCATATGTTGAAAGAGAACTTAGGGGTGATCACAAATCGCCAAGTCAATGCTGAATTTAAACACGCATTATGTACGAACAGCATTATTAACGATTGTACCGTCTCGTTAGAGACACGAGAACGGTCGTATCTTTTCCCTCTCTATATCTATCAAGTCAAGGATAAAAAGAAGCGATCTTTTAGCGGCGCAATGATGCTGTTTGAACCGAAGGCAGATTATGGAGTGAAAAAAACTAACTTATCTACTAAGGTTATTGATGAATTATCAAAAGCCTATAAGAAAACTCCTTCCCCTGAGGAAATCTTCTATTACATTTATGCCGTTCTTTATTCAGAGACTTACAGGACAAAGTATGCAGCGTTCCTAAAAATTGACTTTCCGAGAGTGCCGTTTACAAAGGACTATAAGCTGTTCAAGAAAATGTCCGATTACGGTAATATGCTTGCTGATTTGCACTTACTGAAATCACCTGAACTTGATTCACCGATTGCACGGTTTCAGGGGAAGGGAGATAATAGGGTAAAGAAACTTAAGTATGATGATAAAGCAGGAGTTCTATACATCAATAAAGAGCAATATTTTGAAGGCATATCACAGGATGTATGGAACTATCAAATCGGTGGTTATCGGGTCTGTGATAAATGGTTGAAGGATAGAAAAGAAAGGATACTATCCCTTGATGAGATACAGACCTATTGCAGGATTGTTACGTCAATTCAAAAGACCATAGAAATACAGAAGGCTATTGATCTCATTTTTGACAAATTAGAACTGGAAATAGTAACTTTTTAACTCCTTTTCTATCAGTAAGATGAAAAAATAAGGGGACAACCTCAGACCAGATCAGCATGAATTTTTAAAGACGCATGCACTTACAGGGTATGACAATGACATTGATATGGTCAAAATAGCAATCATGAACCTCTATCTGCATGGTCTTGAGAATGCCAATGTAAAACATCATGATCCATTG
>JBGPPR010000166.1:0-3559 GCA_041488675.1 Thermodesulfovibrionia bacterium | reverse complement strand
TCAGCATGTATCCTCATTATTCAATCGCAACCGCAGGCTCATCGATGTCGAGATTAATGGAAGTTATTGAAGAGTATCCTATTGAGGTCTTCAGCATCTTATCATGGTATGACCATCCACTTTACATAGAAGCGCTTGCTGATGTAATTAAGAAGAGTCTCGATTCTTTTACATCAACCTCGGGTGAGGCGGGGGCAGAAGGGTTGAGGGACATACAAGTTCTTTTCAGTGCCCATAACCTTCCTGTGAGCCTTATTAAAGAAGGAGACCCTTATGTAAATCAGATAAGGGGAACGATTAAGGAAGTAGTGAAAAGGTTGCCTGTCAAGTGGAGTCTTTCGTATCAAAGTAAGAGCGGCCCTGTTAAATGGCTTGAGCCCTCGACCGAGGAAACGCTCAAGAGATTTGCAAAGCTGGGATATAAGAATGTATTGCTTGTCCCGATCAGCTTTGTTTCGGACCATATTGAGACCCTCTATGAGATAGATATATTATATAGAGACATGGCAGAACGCCTCGGTATGGTATTAAAGCGAGTGGATTCTCTCAATGCACACCCCGTATTCATACAAGCACTTCAGGACTTGGTAATGCGAGGCATTAAGGAAAAGGGCTGGATATGAGGCTGGTTATTGCAGGTGGAGGAATATCGGGCCTTTCTTTGGCTTATTACCTCTCAGAAAGAGCGCCTTCTCTGGATATTCTTGTCTTTGAGTCTGAGAAAAAGCCTGGTGGGAAGATATGGACTGATAGGGCAGACGGCTTTCTCTGTGAAGGAGGTGTTAACGGCTTTCTCGACAACAGACCGAGAACACTCGATCTTGCTGCGAAGCTCGGACTTTCTCCATTGAGAAGCAATGACAATGCAAGGAAGAGGTATATATATTCTGAAGGTAAACTTCATATGCTTCCTGAATCACCCGTTTCTTTCTTTTCATCCAATCTTCTCAGTTTTTACGGACGATTGAGGATTATAGGGGAGATTGTTGTGCCAAAGGGAGGGGGAGATGATGAGACGCTCGCTGATTTTGCGAGGAGACGACTCGGGAGGGAGGCGTTCGAAAAATTAATAGATCCTATGGCATCAGGTATTTATGCAGGCGACCCTGAGAAGATGAGTCTTAAGAGTTGTTTTCCAAGGATATACGATCTTGAAAACAAGTACGGCAGTCTTATCAGGGCTCTTATAAAACTCAAGGCTGAAGCAAAGAAAACAGGCAAGAAGGTAGGGGCGGGACCCGGCGGCATATTGACTTCATTTTATGACGGCATGGAAGTTTTCATCGGGGCCCTCAAAGCTTTTCTGGGAGACAGATTAAGGACTGAAAGCAGGGTGCTTTCGATAGACAGGAAAGGCGATATCTATACGGTTTTTCTTTCTGATAATTCGAAGATTGAGGCTGAAGGTGTTATTATTGCGACACCCGCTCATGCAACATCAGAAATCGTTAAAGACTTCAACAAAAAACTGTCTTCAATTACCGGGGAAATACCGTATCCGCCTGTTTCTGTTGTATGCTTTGGCTATGCAAGAAACAAAATAGGACAGGCCCTCGATGGTTTTGGTTTTCTCGTGCCGAAAAGAGAAAATCGAAAAATACTTGGAACACTGTGGGATTCAAGTATTTTTCCGAACAGAGCTCCTGAAGGGCATGTACTTCTAAGAAGTATGCTCGGGGGCGCGCGGGCAGCAGAAGCTGCACTAAAGGATGCTGATGGACTTGCAAGCACCGTTATGGATGAACTGGGAAAAATTATGGGTGTTTCAGCGGAGCCGGATTTTGTTAAAGTTTATATCCATGAGAAAGGCATACCTCAGTATGTCGTAGGCCATGGGAAAAGGCTTGAGATGATTGATGCGATTGCTGACAGTCAGAAGGGATTTTATATTACAGGAAACTCATACCGGGGAATTAGTGTTAATGACTGCATTGAGAATTCATATAAGCTTGCAGAGAGGATTGTCCATGATTGGAAATCTTAAATGATATTTGCATACGTTAAGCAAGTTGTCATTCCCGCTTGTCGGGAATCTTTCTTTAGATTCCGAACAAGCCGGAAGGATTCTGGACCGATCCTCGACAAAGCGAGGACAAGAGCCAGAATGACAAACAAGACTGCAAGAATTGAATTTAAGTAAACTTTTAAGCTTTCAGGGTTGTTTTTGCACTGGAAAAGTGATAATGTTTTATGGGTAAAGGAGGGCAGAAGTGAAAGAAGAAGAGATTGTTGAGGTTCTCAAAAAGGAGAATGCGGAGTTCAGGAAGCTAACGGAAGAACATAGGGGCCTCGAGGAACTTCTTGAGAAGATCGACTGCAAACGGTTTCTCACCGCCGAAGAGGAAGTTGAGAGGAAAAAGATTCAGAAGCAGAAGCTCCTCAAAAAAGACAAAATGGCGGCACTGATTATTGGCTTTAAAAAAGGCCGTGTGAATTAAAAACAATAACTAAGAACTGGCTGGGAGCTAAGAAATAGTAACTGAGGCAGAAATTTCTCATTTCTTAGTTCTCATTTCCAATTTATTTCAGGAGGATATTTTTCTGTGAGAAGCAACATTATCAAGAAAGGATTGGAGAGGGTTCCACACAGGGCACTTCTGTATGCTACAGGTATCCCCAAGACGGAAATGGATAAGCCTTTTATCGGCGTGGCAACAAGTTTTACGGACATTATTCCCGGCCACATCGGAATGAGGGATTTGGAACGGTTTATTGAAAAAGGTATTCATACGGGTGGTGGATATCCCTTCTTCTTTGGAATCCCTGGAATATGTGATGGGATAGCGATGGGCCATCGGGGCATGCATTATTCTCTTCCCTCGAGAGAGCTTATTGCTGATTCAGTTGAAACCATAGCAGAAGCGCATCAATTTGACGGACTTGTGCTCCTGACAAACTGCGATAAGATTACACCCGGTATGCTCATGGCTGCTGCAAGGGTTAATATCCCTACTATCGTAGTAACTGCCGGCCCGATGCTCTCGGGTCATCTCAGAGGCAGGAGGCTTTCCCTTGTGAATGATACCTTTGAAGCGATCGGTAAGTATAAGAAAGGCTTAATAAGCGACGAAGAAATCGAGGCCCTTGAGGAGTGTGCTTGTCCGGGTGCCGGTTCGTGCCAGGGTATGTACACTGCAAATACAATGGCCTGCGTTACGGAGGCTCTTGGAATGAGCCTTGATGGTTGTGCTACAGCGCTTGCTGTGTCGGCGAAAAAGAAACGGATCGCCTTTGAAAGCGGAAGGAGAATTGTCGGACTTATAAAAAAGAACGTGACCCCGAGAAAGATAATGACGAGAAAGGCCTTCGAAAATGCAATCATGGTTGACCTTGCCCTTGGAGGTTCAACAAACACCGTGCTTCATATCCCTGCGATTGCACACGATGCCGGGATTGATTTACCCCTGGAGGTCTTTGATGAATTGAGCAGAAAAGTACCGCATATATGCGACATGCTTCCGGCAGGCAGATACTATCTTGAAGATCTTGATCATGCAGGGGGGATCCCTGCCGTTCTGAAAAGACTCAGAGATAAGATTCATGATAATGGCACTGTAAG
>JBGPPR010000165.1:0-3561 GCA_041488675.1 Thermodesulfovibrionia bacterium | reverse complement strand
GATCAGGCTTTGTCCGCATGGGATGTCGTGAACAGATATCCTGAAAAGGAACTTGAGAGGATACTCTGGGAATTTGGAGAAGAGCGTATGTCGAGAAAGATATCAGAGGCGATAGTCAGAGAAAGGAGGACAGGACCAATTGAGACCTGCTCCGAACTCTCGGAGATTGTGGAACGAGTGTATGGGGGGAGAGGAAGATTTCATCCTGCAACAAAGACATTTCAGGCGTTACGGATTTGGGTAAACAAAGAGCTTGACGAGCTGCAGAAAGGGCTTGCCTGTTCTGTAAAGATCTTGAAAAAAGGCGGAAGGTTGTGCGTGATTTCTTACCATTCTCTCGAAGACAGAATAGTGAAACATTTTATCGTCCGGAGTTCAAGGGAAGGATCCCTCAGGGTGATTACAAAAAAACCGGTGACGCCGGGACATGAGGAGATCAGATCGAATCCTTCTTCAAGGAGTGCAAAACTCAGGGCAGCGGAGAGGATATGATACGCTTAGGCAGAAAGAAGAGTCTTATGTCTTTTATTTTCAAACCCATCTGCATAACTGTTTTACTCGTTGGTCATTTCAATCTTGTTTGGCTTAAGTCACATGTTCTTAACTTAGAATACAGCATCGGTGTTCTCGAAAAAATGAAAGTTGATCACATTAAAGAGAGACGGTTGCTGCTTGCTGAAAAGGCAGGCCTTCAATCGCTGGAACGGCTGGAGGCATCGGCAACAGAAAGCAGGAACTTCATCTTTCCTGACAGGGTCAAGGTAATTCATGTGAAGAAGCAAAAGGGGCCTCTCCCCCACAAGGTATCACTGGAAAAAAAACAATTGGTTGCTCCCTGATGGGAGAAGGGTGAAAGACTTTGAATAGAAAAAGGCATATTATTCTTAACTCAATAATCATCTTCAGTTTCTTTGTAGTACTATTGCGTCTCACTGACTTGATGATCCTCAATCACAAGTCTCTTTCAGAGAAGGCGAAACAGCAACACGTAAAGGTTGAGGACATTCAGGTGAGGAGAGGAATTATATTTGACAGGCAGGGAAGACAGCTTGCATTGAACCTTGAACTGGATTCTCTTTACTGTGAACCCGACAGCCTGGAGCGCGATAAGAAGAGCTTAAAGAAGCTTGCGTCTGCCATCTCAAAGGAACCAAAGACAATTCTTGCCAAAATCCCTGACAAGGGAAAATTCGTGTGGATTGAAAGGAAACTTGATCCGGATATTGCAGAGAGGGTCAGGAATCTCAATATTGAAGGCATTGGTTTAATGAATGAGGCAAAAAGGGTTTACCCGAAAGGAAGACTTGCCTCGCATATAGTCGGCTCTGTCGGCGTTGATAATCAGGCACTCGAAGGAGTTGAACTCCAGTATGATCAGTACCTGAAGACAAGAGGTGGGAAGGTGCTTCTCGAGAGAGACGCAAGGGGAAGAACACTTTCATCGGGAGTAGATAAGGAAGCAAAGGGAAATAATATTGTGCTCACCATAGATGAAGGACTTCAGGGAATTGTCGAAAGGGAACTTGATAAGGCAATGGTGCAGTGGAAGGCTGCCGCTGTATCAGCTGTGATGATGGATCCCTATACCGGGGAGATACTCGCCCTTGCGAACCGACCTTCTTATGATCCTAACGATCCGGGAAAGGCGAAAAACTTTGAGAAGAGGAACCGGGCTATCACTGATTACTATGAACCCGGCTCGACATTCAAAATTGTCGCCGGGATAGGAGCTCTTGAGGAAAACATTGTCAAACCTAATACGCTCTTTGATGTCAGCAGAGGGTCCATCGAGGTTGGAGGGAAAACGATTCACGATGTTCACAAATACGGGGTGCTAACCTTTAAGGAGGTTATCCAGAAGTCTTCCAATATCGGCGCGATCATGATCGGCATGAAGCTCGGAAAAGAGAGGATATACAAATATGCAAAACTTTTGGGTGTTGGTGAAAAAACAGGAATAGACTTACCAGGTGAAGTCTCTGGATTGATGCATCCTCCGGAAAGATGGTCAGGGACGTCCCTTGGCGCAATACCAATCGGGCAGGAGGTCGCTGTCACTCCATTGCAGATGCTCAGAACTTACTCTGCAATAGCAAATGGAGGCTTCCTTGTAAAGCCTCACGTTGTAGCAGAGATAATTTCTCCCGAAGGCCAACTGCTCTTTTCGTTCATGGATAATAAGAAGAAACGCATAATCTCTCCAAAAACAGCCGGGATATTTAAAGAGGTTCTCAAGAGTGTTGTAGAGGGAGGGACAGGCGAAAAGGCATCCGTTGAGGGAGAAGAAGTTGCGGGCAAGACAGGGACGGCCCAGATGATAGACCCGAAAACAAAAAGGTACTCAAAGGAAAAATATATCAGTTCTTTTGTGGGATTTGTACCGGTCGACAACCCGAGGTTTGCGCTTATTGTTGTTGTGTATGAACCCAGGGGTCAGATTTACGGAGGGGTGGTAGCTTCACCAGTCTTCAGGGATATCGCAACCCAGGCTTTCTCATATCTCAATGTACCGAGGAAGGATATCCCTTATGAAACCACGCTATTAGTGGCAAAATGATTTTGAAAGACCTTCTTCACGGATGTGATTTTGTAAACTTTCCTCTGTCACTGGAGAGAGATATCACAAGCATAGCCTATGACTCACGGAAGGTATCTGAAGGATGCCTATTTGTAGCGATTAAAGGTGAAACGCATGATGGACATGATTTCATTACGGATGCGGTCGAGAAAGGAGCAGTCGCAGTCGTGGGAGAGAGAGATGCAAAGATCATGAAGGTTTATATCCAGGTGAAAGACTCTCGAAAGGCCCTTGCTTGTATAACCCGTAATTTCTACGGCATGCCGTCAGAACATCTGACCCTCGTCGGAGTCACCGGTACAAACGGCAAAACGACCACAACATATATACTAAAATCTATACTTGAGTGCTGGGGCAAGAGCGTCGGTCTTATCGGCACGATAAACTACATGATCGGGAAGAGAGTCTGCCGGGCACCGCACACAACACCTGAGTCCTTGGAATTCCACGGTCTGTTAAGAGACATGCTCTCGTCCGGTTGCACTTATGTTATTTCAGAAGTCTCTTCCCACGCCATAGAACAGCACAGAGTGGATGGGGCTGTTTTCAAGGTCGCTATTTTCACAAATCTCACCAGAGACCATCTGGACTTCCATAAAACCATGGAAAACTATTTCAGGGCAAAAGAGAGATTGTTCAGGGCACTTCTCGATAAGGACGGAGCCTCTGTGATCAATCTCGATGACCCCTACGGAAAGAGGCTTATATCAGAACTGGGAGACACCTCAGGCGGTCATCATTCAGAACAGCGAAGAATGCTGACGTACGGGTTTGAGGAAGGAGCAGATATTGTGGCAAGGGAAATTCAGATATCATCCGAAGGAGTAGAGTTCAAGATATCCTTTCGAGGCAGGACTTATGATGTCTCATCTTCCCTGATGGGTCTGCCCAACGTGTACAACATCATGTCCGCAGCAGGTGCCTCAATATCTCTCGGAGTACCGTGGCAGGTGATTCTGGAAGGCATCAGAAAAGCAAGGAGG
>JBGPPR010000164.1:0-3586 GCA_041488675.1 Thermodesulfovibrionia bacterium | reverse complement strand
CGGTTACTTTAATATCAAAGCTGAACGACTTAAGTCATTCATCAATTTCCTGATGAATGACTATCACGGGAGTATGGAAAAGATGAGAAACGAAGAGATGCAGACTTTGCGGCCAAAACTTCTGAATGTCTACGGTATCGGTCCTGAGACAGCCGACTCTATACTCCTTTATGCCATGGACAAGCCTATCTTTGTCACTGATGCCTATACAAAGCGTGCTTTATCAAGGCATAACATCGTAAAACATGATGATGGTTACGATCATATTCAAAACCTATTCCATTCAACGCTGAAAAAAGATACTGTTCTTTTCAATGAGTACCATGCGCTTTTTGTAAAGCTCGGAAAAACATACTGCAGGAAAAAACCACTATGCCGGGGATGCCCCCTGGAGGGAATGTAGTGTGGAGCGTTTCAGGCTTGTTACCTCCTTTTCTCCTAAAGGCGATCAACCTAAAGCTATAAAGGAACTCACCGGGGGACTTGAAAAGGGGCTGAAACATCAGGTCCTCCTGGGCGTAACAGGCTCCGGTAAGACCTTCACTATAGCCAATGTGATTGAGAATATAGAGAAGCCTACTCTTGTTATTGCACATAACAAAACCCTTGCTGCCCAGTTGTATGGAGAATTCAAGGAACTCTTTCCAAAAAATGCTGTTGAATTCTTTGTCAGTTACTATGACTACTACCAGCCTGAAGCATACATACCAACGACAGATACGTATATAGAGAAAGATGCCCTCATCAATGATGACATAGACAGGATGCGCCATTCGGCAACGATGGCGGTCCTCGAAAGACGAGATACGATCGTTGTTGCATCCGTGTCATGCATTTATGGAATAGGTTCACCCCAGGATTATATGGATATGCATCTGGTCATCGAAGAAGGGATGCGGACCGAGCGTGATGAGATACTGAAAAGATTTGTGGAGATGCAGTATACCCGTTCGGAAATGGAATTCAGAAGAGGCACATTCAGAGTGAGGGGTGATATTGTGGAAGTTTATCCTTCTTTTTCACTCGATAAGGGAATCCGGATCGAATTCTTTGGTAATGATGTGGATGCACTCCATGAATTCGATTCCCTCACCGGAGAAAGAATCCGGAAGATCGAGAAAGTGGCAATTTTTCCGAACAGCCACTGGATAACACCGAGAGAAAGGCTTGAGCCGGCGTTGAGGATCATAGAAAAAGAGATGGAGGAAACGGTAGAGTATTTTTTAAAAAAAGGGCAAGCTCTCGAAGCCGAGAGGATTGAACAGAGAACGCGATTTGACCTGGAGATGCTGAGGGAATTCGGCTATTGCCACGGCATAGAGAATTATTCGAGACATCTGAGTGGGAGGGCTCCTGGTGAACCTTCTTATACATTAATTGATTATTTCCCCGAAGATTTCTTGACTGTCATTGACGAATCCCATGCAACGATACCGCAACTCGGCGGCATGTATGCGGGCGACCGATCAAGAAAGCAGACTCTCATTGATTATGGTTTTAGACTGCCCTCTGCGCTGGATAACAGACCCCTCACCTTTGCAGAATTTGAGCACAGGGTTAACCAGGCAATTTATGTATCCGCTACTCCCGCAGCCTACGAACTTGAGAAATCCGGCTGGTGTGCCATTGAACAAATTATCAGGCCCACCGGCCTTATAGATCCGAAATTGACCGTGAGGCCTATTTCGGGGCAGGTGGATGACTTGCTTGGAGAAATAAGAAAACGCGCAGAAAGAGGCGAGCGGGTTCTCGTAACAACACTTACAAAAAAAATGGCAGAAGACCTGACAGATTATTATACGGACCTCGGTGTGAGGGCTCGATATCTTCACTCAGACATCGACACTCTCGAACGCATTGAGATAGTCCGTGATTTAAGGCTTGGAAATTTTGACGTGTTGATTGGAGTGAATCTCTTGCGCGAGGGGCTTGACCTGCCTGAGGTCTCCCTTGTAGCGATCCTTGATGCAGACAGGGAGGGTTTTCTCCGTTCAGAACGCTCACTGATTCAGACAGCAGGCCGTGCTGCGAGGAATGTGAAAGGGGAGGCAATCCTCTATGCTGATACCATTACAGGCTCTATGCAGAAAGCATTAAAGGAAACAAAAAGAAGAAGGAAAATACAGGAGGACTACAACAGAAGAATGAATATCACCCCTGAGACAGTGAAGTCCAATATCAAGGATATCCTGCGTTCAATATATGAGGCCGACTATTGGACCGTGCCTGCCGTTGCAGAGGAAAGGGCAGAATATGGATACGAAGAGGACACCCTTAGAAAACTTGAGGCAGAAATGAAAGAAGCTGCAAAGAGGCTTGAGTTTGAGCGTGCCGCAAAGATACGAGATAGAATGAAAGAGATAAAACAAAAGATGATTGAGATAGGTATCAAAAAATGATTTTTTTTACAACGCCGGCATCTTGTGAATAAAGTGTTCTCAGGGGAGGAAAAGGCATGGGAGAAACTATTACATCTTGACCCTGAAGATGTGTGTAAGAGGGCCAGTGTTTCATATGACAAAAATACGGCCTCTTATCTTTTAAAGTCTTTCGGATTCGACTTTTCAATCTCACCCGGCGAAAGAAAAATCAAGAATTCATCAGAACAAGGTGAAATCTTTACAAAAAGGCTTGTCTATTTTTTTAACCCTTCTGTCCTGTCCTATCTTGTGAATGCAAAAGAAATTCCTCTGTCAGGAAGGCTCATCAAACCTGAAAACATCAAAGGCGGTGAGTTCTTCTTCCAGGGATCACACATGCTTCCACTCAATAAAGTTGCTGAAAAACACGGGAATGATAAAGAAGGGTTCATCACAAGAGGAAAAGAATTGAGCGGGAGATTGCTCGGGTATGGAGACGCATCCTTTGAGCTTCTTCCCTTACCGCATATGCCGGTTACGCTCATCCTGTGGCTTGCGGATGAAGAGTTCCCTCCAAGGGCTGACATTCTCTTTGATTCAACCTGTGAAATCCAGGTTCCCCTCGATATCATTTGGTCAATCGCCATGATGAGCATACTAGCATTCTTGTAAAAAAAGGATTAAAGTGGCCAGGTAAGTAGCCGCAGGCTTCAGCCTGCGCTTCTTAAGGCACTGAAAATAAAAACCTCGCAAACTAAAGTTTGCGGCTACAATACTTGAATTGGAGTTAATTTAGTCAGGCAGGATGCCTGACCTATTTTCATAAAGTGTCGAAATAGCAAATCCTATAGAAAAATAGCCGAGGCATCTTGCCTCGGATTAGTCTCCCTTGAATCCTTGAATCCTTTTGATATAATCTCTTGTTGTGAAGAATGTCGGCTTTATATACGATGATATCTTCCTGAAACATGCAACCCCTGACTGGCATCCCGAGAGAAAAGAGAGACTCATCCAGATTGTGAGCACTCTGAAAGAATCAGGTCTCTGGGAAAAAGTCATTCATATCGAACCCCGCCGTGCGACATACGAGGACATCGCCCTCGTTCATACTCACGATTACGTCAAAAGGATAGAACACTTCGGAACCGGATATTTGGACTCCGATACCTACATGTCAGAGGATAGTCTAAAAGCAGCGTTATATGCTGCCGGAGCTGTAACAGAGG
>JBGPPR010000163.1:0-3601 GCA_041488675.1 Thermodesulfovibrionia bacterium | reverse complement strand
GATTTCGATCACCATGATAATGTTTATAAGACATGACCCTACGACTCGATATAACCTGATATCCTGATAACCACTACCTGATTCCCTGATTATCTGATATCCAGCTAATTGCTCAATTCCAATCCAGAGGATTAAATTTAGTGAAACAAAATGAACCAGATAGACCAGACTGTCAATAGTAAAGAATTGACCCCATTTCATTCAGAGTTCGGCATGGATCTCAAGAATAGATTCTATTTCCGTTCTTGCCGTCTTACCAAGAGAGATGAGTTCAAGGACCGAAAAATACGTGCCGTATTCCTTCCCAAACTCCTCTATCAGCAGGTTCTTGCCCTCATTTATGAAAGGGGAATTCGGTGATAGGGTGAAATCGAGCATCGTGCTGTAGGACAGGGCTGCATTGGAGGTCAGGATATCCAGATACTTCGGCATGCCGCCCGTGAAGATATAACAGTCAAAAAGCGATCTCATATCATCAACCCCGTAGTCGGACAGGACAGCATGAATATCTTTAATGGAAAACGGCTTCAGAAAAATGATCCTGTCTGCCCTTCCAAAGAGGGGCTCCTTTGACTCCTCAAATATCTTATGCATCAGAGAATAGACTGAGCCGATGCAGATAAGGTGCATTCGGGAGCGTGACTTATTCACGTCCCAGAGATGCTGGATTTCGGAATACACTGCGGGATTGATATGGTAAAACTCCTGGAACTCGTCAATGACCAGAACAAAACGCTCCTTTTTCGACAGTTCAAGAAGTATGGCAAAAACATCTTTAAATGATTTGATGTCGCCGATGATCGGCACAGAAAAGTGTTTTCTTATCTCTTCGATGTACTCCATGCAGAGCAGATGCTCTGCCTTTTTGGAAACAAACAGATAGAGATATGTGTGGCGTCGTGCGAACTCCAGCGCAAGCATGGTCTTGCCGACGCGCCTCCTGCCGGTGAGCACGACCATGCGGGCGGTATCCTTTGCCTGGTTATAGAGCTGCGCCATTACCCGAAGCTCATGCTTGCGGTTGTAGAATTTCATATGCACATCCCATCAGATTTATCGTAACACAGGTTACGGTAATTAATAGTACGATAATTGAGAGAAGTTTTCAAGACCTATTACAGAATGGGGGGGGCCGGGCGAAAACAGCTATTCCTTGTTAACCCTGAGACATAACTATACAGGGAAAAGACTTTTCCGCCGGGAGGCGCAGACGCAGGTGGCTACTTTTCCTGAAAAAGAACTGGACGTATGTCCAGGCTTTCATAGCATCATTTCTTCTATCCCTGGTTATTATTCGATTAGGCTAAGATCAGGGAGAGAGTTGTAATCACTGCGGGAAAGATATGCAGGGGGTTGATGCAAGACTCCTGACAGGAGAACCTCCTCATCACTGGTCTCTTTTCACTACCCTTCGTGGGACAGTCATGATGCAAGACATCTGACCTTGTCCGGATGGCTGCGTGCCAGGGCACTACTGCAATGGCCATCTACAATAAAATCGTTGATAAGATAAATATGGGATCATCTAAGGTGCGGACAGGAGGATTTCAATAATGCGTTCAGCTGTTTTCCCATCCCAGAGCTCCGGGATTTTTCCGGCTTTCTTGTATCCCTTTTTGAATTTGTTATATGCTTGGTGTATCTTTATCCCGGTTGTTCCTGCGAGGGTGTTTGTGCCTTCTTCGATGGTAATCGGTCTTTCGGTGTTCTCGCGTATGGTGAAGCAGGGGATGCTGAGTACGGTCGTCTCCTCTTGAAGTCCTCCGCTGTCAGTCAGCACAAGAGAAGCGTTTCTCCAGAGGGCTAGAAAATCGAGGTAGGATTTCGGGGGCATGAACGTGCAGACAAAATAATGTATCGCTGTTTGTCGCTCCGTTCGTCTCATCCGGACCTCAGCAAATCAATATGCCATCAATAACACTGTGTTCTTCATTACAATTCGCGTTCTTCAATTTCGGCAAGCTTCATAATAGCCTTAAGCAGTCCTATTTTCAGATCCCTGTTCCCGTGTACAGGCACGCTAATTCTCTCTTCCCTTCCGGTCTTCATGTAAACATGATGACTGCCATGGATGGCCTTCAATTGCCAGCTTTTCTTCTCAAGAATCCGGCAGAGATCCTTACCGGAAATACTTTTCATACAGCAATTTCCAGTACCTTATCATCAGGGCTCAACTCGATCTCTTTTGTATCGATAGACAAGCATGCTTCGATTGCCTCATAGATGTTTTTCAAAAGTTCATCCCATGAGTCACCCTGGGTAAAGCAACCGGGAATCGAGGGCACTTCGGCCCAATAACCCCCTTCTTCTGCAGTATGAACAACGACTTTTATTTTCATTTTCACCTCCATCCACGGTATCTTCTTTATTTTATAAGATTCCTGATGATTTTGCATATCCCACAATAAAAAAACAAGACAGCGGCCAAGGCAAAAGGCGTTTTCGGCGGAGGGAGATACGTTGCTGCGCGTCTTCAGATAAGAGAGAAACAATTAAAATGGGATGTGTCCCGAATTATCGCTTGAGGTTCCTGCTTAGAATGCTTTTTACTGATGTCTCTACCCAGCGTGCGGTCAGGGTATTCAGTAAGGTCGGATTCAAAATTATAACCAGAGGCAAGCACATCGGTATGTCCGATGGAACTCACCGCATAACCATTCCTGATCATAAGAGACTGAACCCCTATAGTCTTAAATCCATCATCAAAGATGCAGGGCTTACCGATGAGCAATTCAAAGAACTTCTTTAATCTCATGAACCTCTTAACCCCTCTGCCTTCCTGTAATCTTCCTCTGTCATTCCGGCTTTTCTTAATCCCCTCTTGAGAGGGGTGCAGGGGTGTGTTCCTCTCCCTCTTTCTGAAAATACTTCTGCTAAGATCCTATGCTCTTTCATTTTCAGTTCTAAAAATCATCTCTAATCAAGGGTTCCAGACAGCGCAACTATTTCCGTCTCCGTAATGGGGATGTGTCCCTGGTTTTCTTTACTCTCTCTTTATAACACTGCAACATCTCATTAATAAAATCTTCTCCTCTTCGGCTATAGTCTTATATTCTCTTAATTGCTTCATGTTATTTTCATTCATCTACAAGTCTCTTTCTGAATGTATATATTATATATTATATCATGAGAGGAGCAGATAAAATTACGCTAATTAAGTAATGAAAAGATGAAATCAAAGGCTCTTTTTAACATTGAAGTTTATTGGCTTGTAGGTTTGATACTGCGAGGAAATTCAAGAATCAAGACCTGACCCTAAGCCACTGGTTGATAAGATAGATATGGGATCAACTAAGGTGCGGACAGGAGGATTTCAATAATGCGTTCAGCTGTTTTCCCATCCCAGAGCTCCGGGATTTTTCCGTCTTTTTTGTATCCTTGTTTGAATTTGTTATATGCTTGGAGTATCTTTATCCCGGTTGTTCCTACAAGGGTGTTTGTGCCTTCTTCGATAGCAATCGGTCTTTCGGTGTTCTCGCGTATGGTGAAGCAGGGTATGCCGAGTGCTGTAGTTTCTTCTTGAAGTCCTCCGCTGTCAGTCAGCACCAGAGAAGCGTTTCTCCAGAGGGCGAGGAAATCGAGGTAGGATTTCGGGGGCATC
>JBGPPR010000162.1:0-3637 GCA_041488675.1 Thermodesulfovibrionia bacterium | reverse complement strand
GTATCGGAGCGGCTTTACAGAGTGTTCACCGCCCCGAGGCGGCTGACACTCTGTACCTCGGAGGTCCCGATGGCCATCGGGACCGAGAATGAGCGATGATACTGCATCTGCTCTGCTCCTTCACAAGTTGTGAATAATCTGAGTTAAGTAGCCTCTGAGCATGAGAGTCATTCATTAATGAGATAAAGAAGTGTCGCGGTAACTTTTTCAGAATCCCAATCGGAAGGACCGATTACTTTGTCTCGCAGTGTTCCTTTTTTGTCGATTATGAATGTTTCGGGTACACCCGTGATGCCAAATTGTATCGCGGCAGAACCGTCAGGATCACGATATATCGGAAAGGTATAACCCTGTTGTTTGGCAGTATTTGATATTCCGGCTATATCGTCTCTATAGAGGATGGTTATCATTTTGAACTTTGGGTTTTTAGAAAGATTTCTGAATAACGCTTCTATCGACGGCACCTCTTCAATGCATGGCGGGCACCAGGAAGCCCAGAAATTCACGAATACCACAGAGCCTTTTAATTCAGAAAGCCTCACCTTATTTTCCTGAGTGTCTATCAATGTGGCATCGGGTACCGGCTCTCCAACCTTGGCGGCCCTTGGACTACGCCGGCATTGGATAACAGAGAAAGAAAGAACAGCACTAAGGAGGATTATCAGAAGGACAGAGGTCTTAGTTTTCAAATCGAGGTTCTGTCATTGAATCAGTTAACGCCGGAGAGGATCGAAGTTTCTTCAGCCGCAACAAATGTTGGCGTATTACCCTCAAGGGCGACATATATCTTGTGCTGGCCTTTAAAACTTCCCCTAAGGAGTTCTTCAGATAAAGGATCTGTGATCTCCTTTTGTACAGCTCTCCGCATTGGTCTTGCACCATAGGTCGGCTGGTAGTAGCGTTTTATTATCCATTCTTTGACTTCCTGTGATACTTCAACAACAAGCTCTCTTTCGATGAGCATCCTGTTTGTTTCTTCCACAAGCAAGTCGATAATGGACAGCAAATGGTCTTTTTCGAGAGGATGGAAAACAACTATTTCATCAACACGGTTCAAAAATTCAGGGTTGAATGTTTTCTTGAGTTCACCGAGCACATTCTCCTTTATTCTTTCGTATACAAGGCCGGCTTCATTCCTTTGGAAACCTAGGGGGGTTGCTTTTTCGAGTATCCGTGCACCTACATTTGAAGTCATGATAATCACCGTATTCTTAAAATTGACCTTTCTTCCAAAGCTGTCTGTAAGTACCCCTTCATCAAGCACCTGGAGGAGAATATTGAAGACATCAGGGTGTGCCTTTTCTATTTCGTCAAAGAGTATGACAGAGTATGGTCTCTTTCTAATCCTCTCCGTAAGTTGTCCCCCTTCTTCATAGCCGACATAGCCGGGAGGGGCACCGGTGAGTTTTGACACATTGAACCTCTCCATATATTCAGACATGTCTATCTTCACGAGAGAATTCTCATCATTGAACATAAACCATGCTAATGCCTTTGCGAGCTCTGTTTTCCCTACTCCTGTGGGACCCAAGAAGAAGAAGGAACCAATCGGCTTTCTGCTGGACTTGAGCCCTGCCCGTGACCTTCTTATCGCCCTCGAGACTGCTTTTATTGCCTCCTCCTGGGCTATGATTCTTTGGTGGAGTTCTTCCTCCATCCGTATGAGTTTTTCTGATTCCTTTTCTTCCAGTTTCACGAGAGGTATTCCGGTCATTTTGGAGACGGTATATGAAACATCCTCTTCAACGACCGAAGGTATGTCTCTGCTTATATTGTCCCTCCATTGCTTATGAAGCTGTTCGTGGATCTTTTTGAGCCTTTCCTCCTCCAGCCGAATGGAAGAAGCCTTTTCGAGGTCATGAAGTTTCAGATACAGATTCTTTTCTTTAGAAAGTCGCTGTATCTCGGTCTCAAGTTCCTTTAATTCATGAGGAGGGCTGTAACGTTTTAGCTTGATCCTCGATCCTGTTTCATCGATGACATCGATAGCCTTGTCAGGCAAATATCTGTCAGAGATATATCTGTCTGATAACCGCGCTGCCGCCTCTATTGCCGCATCATTCATCTTGACCTTGTGATGGGCTTCGTATCTGGATTTCAGTCCTCTCAAGATATCAATCGTACTTTCCACGTCAGGAGCCTGAATATTTACGGGCTGGAACCTCCGTTCAAGGGCACCGTCTTTCTCTATATATTTTCTGTATTCGTCCGGTGTTGTCGCGCCGATGCACTGTATCTCCCCCCTTGAAAGAGCCGGTTTCAGCATACTTGATGCATCGACTGAGCCTTCTGCGGCACCTGCTCCGATTAGAGTATGAAGCTCATCGATGAAGAGGATCACGTTGTCCGACTGGGTAATTTCCTTCATGACGATTTTGAGTCTCTCTTCAAACTGACCTCTGTATTTTGTCCCGGCAATGAGCGCGCCTAGGTCAAGAGAAACAATACGTTTACCCAAAAGGCTATCGGGTACGTCGCCCGAAACAATCTTCTGGGCGAGACCTTCAACAATAGCTGTTTTTCCAACTCCGGGTTCACCGACAATGACAGGATTATTCTTGATCCGCCTGCCCAATATCTGGACGAGACGTTCTATCTCATCCTCCCTGTTGATTACAGGATCGAGTTTTCCTTCTCTCGCCATGAGCGTCAGATCCCTCCCGAATTCATCAAGCGCCGGTGTTGTGCTTCTCTTCTCCTTTGTACTTGTGTGCGATCGAATTGAGAAATTGATCGTAAGCTGACGTGCTCCGAGAAGATTGGCACCGAGATTACGGAGTATTTTGCCGCCTATACCTTCTTCTTCTCTTATGAGGCCGAGGAGGATGTGTTCGCTTCCGATATAGTTATGACCGAGAAGGCGGGCCTCCTCAACTGCGAGCTCAAGCACCTTTTTCGCTCTCGGGGTGAAGGGGATATCATCGAAGGTCATAAGGTCTGTGCCTTGAGGCAGGTTTCTCTGCACCTCAAGCCTGATTTCCTCCCGGGTCATGCCCATTCTTTTAAGGATTGCTACAGGCAGGCCGTCTTCTTCTCTCAGGACAGCAAGGAGGAGGTGCTCTGTGCCAAGGTAATCATTCTGCCGTTTTTCAGCTTCTTCCTTTGCATATATGATTACCTTTCTTCCTCTTTCTGTAAATTTCTCAAACATACTTTCTCTCTTTTATCTTTAGTTTTAGATTAATCTTTTCCCGGAGAGAAAGTCAACCACACTTCATTGAATATCAAGGGTGGAGAAGAAGAAAGGTATTTCAAAGGAAGCTGATTCTTTTGAATCTGAGCCATGGACGATATTATGTTCAATGTCAGAACCGAAATCGGATCTTATTGTGCCGGGTGTTGCATCCTTCGGATTTGTTGCTCCCATGATTTCCCTGACCCTTGCTATGGCATCGTTACCTTCTACTACTATAACGACGACAGGTCCTTCTGACATGAACTCAGTGAGACTGTTATAGAAAGGTCGATCCTTATGAACGATATAAAAACTCATCGCCTCTCTCTTACAAAGCTTCAGCATTTTTAATGCGACAATCCTGAGGTTATTCTGTTCGAACCGTTTTATTACCTCACCGATGAGATTTTTTTTCACGCCATCCGGTTTTACTATTGAGAGTGTTCTTTCCATCATTCCTCC
>JBGPPR010000161.1:0-3647 GCA_041488675.1 Thermodesulfovibrionia bacterium | reverse complement strand
GAGATAGGTGAGTTCGTTGACTGCATCTTCTCCATTTTCGTCAATACCTCCGACGGTTACAGCGGGAACTGTGCCTGCCCCGCCAAAGAGTTCTTCGGCTGTTTCTGGAACGAGATTTGTATTGTCATTAAGTTTCAGCCACAGACAACCCAAAATCTCGATTGCCTCTTTATCAGTCAGTATTCCCTTGTCAATATCATCTCTATAGTATTTGTACAGTATCTGATCGAGCCGCCCCGGGCTCATTGCCATGTTGATATTTTCAGCATGGATTGCAACCTGTATGAGCCAAAGTGAATTGACCGCCTCTCTGAATGTGCGCGCCGGTTTGGCGGGAACCCTGCTGCATATCTCAGACATCGTCTGGAAGTTTTTCTTTCTGAATGGGTCATTAGTTTGTGCGGCAAGTTCAGCCGCATTTTTGCTCAAATTCTCAGCATATGTAATTATTCCTTTCATCGCTATCTGAACCGCCTGATAGAATGCCAGTTTCTGTCTGTTATCGCCGGAGAGGTTGCCGCTGCCCAGGATTTGCGCCTCCCTTGACGCAGCTTCTTCAATGATGTGTTCGATACCCTTCTCCAGCGCCACCTTGTAATCCGGTATCGTGTGTGAGATCGTGCCTGCTTTGCTTGCTATGAAAAAGACAAACTTTTCAAAGAGCTTCATGCACCCCGGATTGTTGTATTTCTTTCTCGTATACTCAAGGATATTGCGATCCATCCAATAGGGGAAAATATTAAAGTTCAATTCCTCGGCTTCTTTTTTCGAGAGTAACAAAGGATTCTTTTCCCGTTTACTGATGGTATCCAGCTCGGGCCAGATTGTCATGCCCGTCAACTCAGGATATACCGGCGCGCCAAAGGCCTTGGACGTCGTTGTCCCGGCAAGGAGATTATCGTCGAAGAAGAGAGGCTCCTTATTGGAAAGGAAATAGTTGACTGCCTTTGCATACCGGATCTCCATCGGCTCATCATCAGAAGACATGTCCCGAAGATAACAGGTTACGAATCGCGCCCGTTCAATACAAACCTCGGGTTTTGATTTTATCTGCTCTTTCCTCAGTCTTTGTATGAGCTCCAGGCTTTCAAGTGTATCTTCTTGAAAACGTATATTTTTGAAAGTGGAATTTGCCATCACTTACCTCCTCTTTGGAGTTTTGATGTTTATAAATGCTGCAATTTTTGCAGTGCGCTTACAAAATTTCTTGCACTTATTTATATTTTATATATATCTATTTTTTGAAAGAGCCTCATTTATCTATCCGTGTTCGTTCGTATTGATTTGCGGATAAACAAATACGTATTGTCATTCGACATCAAAAGCTATAAACTCCTTGATAGCGTGCCATTCGTCGTCCATAAGCATGAAGTATCCAAAAGTTTCATATTCATAGACAGAAGGGTCTTTTTCCGGGTCATATTTGATTTCAGGTTTTGTTGAATACAGGAGCTGCCCCAGATACAGACCGTCAGCTATCCTGACCAGTTCGTCTATACAAAGGTGGTCGGGGGGTATCGTATGGAATTCCGGCCACCGGTAGTTGAACTGCAAGACATCCTTCCCCTTGTTTTCCGGATTTATTGATTTGCTATTGGTCGCAATGAAGTAGAAGCTCTTTACATATATGTCTTCGACTTTTTCCCATTCGTCAGGATACTCCACTACCATTCCTATCTTATCCAGGTGTTCTATAAATGCCGTGACAGGCAGGGAGAGGCCGAGGTCTTTTCTGTAAGTATTGGTTCCTATGATTATGGGCTCTATACCTTCATAATATCTTGCACTGTTCCCTATATATTTTTTTATCCCTTCCACAGAGGACAATGTAAAGGTTTTGCCTGTCCAGGGGGAAAATGGCCTGACCGCAGGGTATATATCATTCAAAACGTTCCTGTCGAACTTCTTCAGGAACCCACCGTTCTTAAAAGAGACAAGCCCTCCATGGAGAAACCCCTTTATGCCATCGGGCCGCTCCCCGCAGTTAAAGATATTGAGGAGCTTTTCAAAGAATTTATTCTTGTATTCCGGCGTTTTTTGTATTCCCTCATAGATGTCCTGGAGGTAGTGGAGGATGGTCATCTGATCTCCAATAGATTCCTGAATAGCACTGCACTCAGGAGAGTCTTTAAAGCGGAATGTCCTGAACTTGTCGGATAGGTTGCTGGTAAGATTGTATGCAAGATCAGGAAAGAGACGGTTCTTCTCGTCGAGCCACGTGTCATCCATGAGCAGGAAATACCCGAAATTCCTGTAACGGTAATCCTCTTTTAAAACCTCAGGGTCATAGTCTTTAAAAAGATATTCCTCGGCAGTGGCATAGTAAAGCTTGCCCAGGTAAAGACCTTCTGCTATCTCCACGATCTCATCAATAAGGAGTTTGTTGGGGAACTTATTGCCCAGGCTCTTCCAGCGGTAGTTAAGAGCCATAACCTCTTTTTCAGGATGCTTAATATCCACGGACATGTCCTTTTTGGCGATAAAGAGTCCGCCCCTGGCATGGATCCATGAACGCTGATTGTCCTTGGGTTTCGGCACGGCCTCCATATTTATAATCGTGGCAAGTATGTAGTTTGAAAGGTTATTTACAAACCCCTTGTTATCCTTACGGAAGGAGTTTATCCCAAGATAAGCAGTGTCCTTGCCAATGTCAAAGCCTCCAGTCAGTTCCCTTATCTTTTCAGGCCCTATCCTCTTAAAGTCCTTGCCTGCCCATGGTGACGTTCTGAAGAGTACCCTGCTGTACAGGGCATGAAGGATATCAACCTCTTTACCGATACTAAGTTTCTCAAGTATTTCATTCAGGGTGCTATATATGTCCATTCCTGTCTTTAGACTGATAGTGATGCCGTGGCAGAAACGGTCCAAGTTATGAGGAGTCCTGCCGCAGAGAAATAGTCTGTCCAGCTTTTCTGCGATCTCCCCATGAGAGGTTCTTTTGTTAAGGATATCTGCATAGTAATGCATAAGCTCCAAAGGGGTATTTTTGCCCTTCAGGTCTTCTTGCATTATTTCTATAAACAAGTTGTCTTCTTTGTTACAGGTGTCAACAAAGGTAAAGGGGCGGGACAGCTTGACTGCAGAAGAGTCGCCTGTTTCCTTTCTCACTTCGTACCGACTATGGAATTTATTGACATATACACCTCATTATATATTGTCTGTCTAAGGCATCATATTTTTTCATCTTCTAAAATATTCCTGAGAAGGTCCCGTCCTTCTGGAAAAAGTCCCCAAAGTGCTCCGTGCTTATCTTGTCTATTTAATTTTAGCAAATGATTAATTAATGGGATTAAACCACTACCTCTGGTAGTGGAAAAGTAAGACGGTTTAACCGTAAAAGTAATTAAAATGAACCTCCCTGAAAGGTACCAAGGGAAGGGAGGTTCAAATGAGTAGATTTAAGAAACTATCACATACCATATATGAATGTAAATATCATGTGGTATTCTGCCCGAAATATCGGTACAGGATATTTAAGGGAGAAATAGGAGAGTATACGAGGCAGCAAATATACGGGTTATGTAAGCAGAAGGAGCTATTGGAGGTATTGGAGCTGAGTATCCAAGAAGATCATATATATCTTGTGATGTCGATGCCGCCGAAATATGCAGTATCGGAGATAATGGGATATGTGAAGGGGAAACTAT
>JBGPPR010000160.1:0-3647 GCA_041488675.1 Thermodesulfovibrionia bacterium | reverse complement strand
GTCCCGAAAGCTTTCGGGACGAAGCAATCTTACTACGAGATTCCTCGCGGAGTTTATCCTGAGTAGGAACTACAAGATTCTTCACTTAGTTCAGAATGACTCACGAAGGGCTCGGAATGACAAAACAGTAAAGTTATTTAGCTGACGGTACACTAGTCCTCATTCATTCTACTAAGAAAATATTCTGCAGCAATAAGGTCTTCAGGAGTGGTGATCTTGATGTTCCTGTATGACCCCATAATGACTCTTATCTTTCCTCCATATTTTTCAACGAGGGCTGCATCATCTGTGGGGTAAAAACCCTCTTTTGTCGCCTTCTCATACGCTGAGAAAATAGTTCTGTAATGGAAAACCTGAGGTGTCTGGATAGCCCAGAGGGAATCCCTTTTCAAGGTTTTTTTTATAATTTCTCCCTCTGCCTCTTTAATCGTATCTTTGACAGGAACGCCAAGAATAACCCCATCATAGCCTTTTAATCCCCCCTTACCCCCCTTTGCTAAAGGGGGGGAGTGGGGGATTAGTAATTCTCTGATTGCCTTTTCAATCAAATCCTTCTCAATGAAGGGTCTTGCTCCGTCGTGGATGAGAACAATGCCGTCTTGCCCTTCTATAAGTTTGAGTCCGTTATAAACAGAGTCCTGTCGCTCTTTGCCGCCGAGAGCGATCTTCTTTATCTTTGAGAGTTTGTACTGTTCAAAAACTTCTGCTCCTTTCCCTCTATCCCCTTTCTTAAGCACAGGGATTATCTCCGCTATTTCCTCAACGGAGTCGAGTGTTTCGAGTGCCCAGACTACAAGGGGTTTCCCGCCGAGGTTCTGGAAAGGCTTGTTCCTATTCCGGCCGAACCGTCTTCCAAGCCCGGCTGAGGGTACTATTGCTGTGACCTTGTAATTCATCTCTTACGATAATGGTTCTCTACTTAACTGCCTTGTATTCCTCTCGTTCGTAGTCTTCTTTGAGTTTTGAAAATATCATCCTGCCTGCCGTTGTTTGAAGCACACTCGTGACGGTCACGTCCGCATTTTTACCTATGAGTTTTCTTGCATTTTCAATGACAACCATGGTCCCGTCATCAAGGTACGCAATACCCTGGTTGTATTCTTTTCCCTCTTTAAGGATGAAGATTTTCATTGTTTCGCCGGGAAGCACGACGGGTCTTAAGGAGTTAGCAAGCTCATTGATATTGAGAACAGTGACCCCCTGAAGTTCTGCAACCTTATTGAGGTTGAAATCGTTCGTTATGACTTTCGCGCTCATAAGTCTTGCCAGGGCTACAAGCTTTGCATCAACCTCTTTTATCTTTGGAAAATCCTCGTCAACGATCCTCACCGTTATCTGGGACATTTTCTGGATCTTGTGCAGAACGTCGAGTCCCCTTCTTCCCCGCGCCCTCTTCATTGGATCAGGAGAATCGGCTACGTGCTGTAATTCCTGAAGTATGAACTGGGGAAGTATAAAAACCCCTTCAAGGAAGCCTGATTCGCAAACATCCGCAATACGGCCGTCTATGATTACACTTGTGTCAAGGATTTTGAAGTGCTCTTCGATACCCTGTCCTTTGAAGAACCTGAAAACATCCGGAAGTGAAATCTCCTTTCCTTTGCTCACGCCGAGGAGAAGTCCTCCGTAACCAAAGAATGCCTTCAGCACAAATGATAGCGATGCTATATCTTGACCGAGGAGCGGCTTCAACGGGAGCAAAAGAAGGTCGGCAGACAGAAGACCCAGCGAGATCCCTAAAATCCCTCCGATAATTGCTCCTATTCTGACCTGTTTCAAGAATGCCTCTACGGCTATTGCCACAAGACCCACAGATGCACCGAGAATAATACCGTAAGTACCATAATTGTATTTAGTACCAAGGAGGTACCCTGAGAATGTAAACATTAAAAATATTGCGGCCCTTAATATCATATACACGTCTTTCTCACCTCCTTTCCCTTTTGAGTTTTTAGCCGTGAGCTATAAGCAGTCAGCAAAAGACAAGAATTTCAACGATTTAGTTGTCGAGAAATACCGGATAATTACTCCTGCATACTGCTATCTGCTGCTTAGGATGCCTTGAGAGTAACATAAAACTTCTTATCACCACGGGCAACAAAGAGAAGGACTGTCTCGCTCCTTTTTGTCGTTGAGGCAATCCTGTTAAAATCCTCGAGGTTACCTATCTGTTTTCTATCGAGTTCCTTTATGATATCTCCTTTCTTTATCCCTGCTTCGTCAGCGGGACTTGCCGGTTCAACTCTCACGACCACAACACCTGTTTCGTCTTTGGAAAGACCGAGTTGTTTCGCTATTTCTTTTGTGAGACCCATGACGCTCAGGCCTGTAAGGGCGCCCATTTCCTCCGACTCATCCGGCTGGCTGGGTACAACTTCTGCTGCTTCTTTCGGTAACTCTGCGATGACCAGTCTGACGTTATATTCCTTTCCCGACCTCAGTATTTTGATTGGCACATCAGAACCAACCTTACTTTGCGAAACCATGTTTCGCAGACTCGCCACGTCCCTTACTTCTTTCCCGTTAAAAGCGAGAATGATATCACCTCTCATGATACCTGACTTTTCGGCCGGGCTTCCCTTTGCAACATCACTGACAAGGGCGCCCTTCGATTTTTCGAGGCCAAACTTCTGAGAAATTTCAGGGGTCATTTCCTGAATTGTCACGCCAAGCCATCCTCGAATAATCTTTCCCTTTTGGATAAGCTGGCTCATGAGAGGCCGCACCATGTTGCTCGGAACAGCGAAACCTATTCCCTGATATCCACCCGTTCTTGAGAATATTGCGGTGTTAATGCCGATCAGTTCCCCCTTGATATTCACAAGAGGACCACCTGAGTTTCCGGGATTTATGGCGGCATCGGTCTGGATAAAATCCTCGTAATCTGCAATGCCGACATTTGCCCTTCCGACAGCGCTGATGATACCCATTGTAACGGTGTGGCTAAGACCATAGGGATTACCAATAGCCAGTACGAATTCGCCAACCTGCAGCTTTTCAGAGTCGCCCCAGGGAATTGTCGGGAGATTGCTCGCGTCTATTCTGACTATTGCAATGTCTGTTTTGGGATCGGCACCAACGATCCTTCCTTTGAATGTTCGCTTATCAAGAAGGGTGACCTTGATTTCGTCTGACTTTTCCACCACATGGTTATTCGTGATGATGTAGCCATCCGATGATACAATTACACCCGAGCCGAGGTTCTGTTCCTTCCATTTCTTCGGCATCCTGAAATCATGAAAAGGCCTGAAAAGGTCAAAAAAGGGCTCTTCGAGCAGAGGTTCCGCGTCTCTTTTGAAGACCTTTGTTGTTGAAATGTTTACAACAGCAGGTGAAACAGCACTCACAATTTCGGAAAAAGCCCGGCTTGTCTCCATTATCTGCGGGGGCACATTTGGAGCATGATAAGGCAGATAGCCATTTTGCCGGCCTGTCATCTTGCCGATGAAGTAGAAGGCAAGACCTCCCAGGAGAAAACCCATTAGAAGAATTGATGTTCCTATCAGGATTTTCCTTCTCATAAGCTTAATTATAATCACCATATTGAGATGTTGTAAAGTATCAGTTCAAATGTCTGCTATTTACCTCAAAGACCACGTTTCCTTGCAAAGGATTTTGCCTTCGAGGTATAATTTTTCAAACAGAGG
>JBGPPR010000159.1:0-3659 GCA_041488675.1 Thermodesulfovibrionia bacterium | reverse complement strand
GATTCTTCGGTGCTCCAGGCAAAACTGAGAAGCACGCTGAAAAAATACCTCAGAAACACCATGGAGAGAAGCCCCATGATCATGCCGATCATATTTGAGGTGTAATATTTGATTACTCAGGCGGTAATACTCGGCGTTATCCAGGGGCTTACTGAATTCTTCCCGGTCAGCAGCACAGCTCATCTCATCGTTGTTCCCTGGTTCTTCGGTTGGAAAGGAGACGTCAATACCCTCACATTCGATGTTGCCCTTCATGCCGGGACATTAACTGCGCTCCTTTTCACTTTCTGGAAAGATTGGTTAGAGCTTTTTACCAGGAAACAGAAACTCCTCGGTCTGATTATCATTGCTTCGATCCCCGGGGGTATTGCAGGTTTCTTCCTGAATGACGTCGCAGAAAAGAGCCTGAGACAACCTTTTCTCATCAGCCTGATGCTTGTGGCAGTGGGGCTTGTCATGCTTGCTGCGGAAAGATCAGAGAAACTTAAGACTATAGAAAAGACGAATTTCATCGACGCCTTAATCATAGGCGTTGCTCAGGCTGTGGCCATAATCCCCGGTGTATCACGGTCCGGCATCACGATCTCTGCAGGACTCTTCAAAGGTCTGAAAAGAGAAGCATCAGCACGATTCTCCTTTCTCATCTCAACACCTCTTATTGCGGGTGCGATCCTCCTTCATCTGAAAAAGTTCCTGACCAACCGGGAGATCTATGACCTTCAGCTCTTTACCGCGGGATTTATCAGCTCTTCTGTAACAGGTTTTGTTGCTATCATATTTCTCCTGAAGTTTCTGAAGAAGTACCCGTTGAATATCTTCGCCTATTACAGATTCATTCTGGCAGTTGTTATAATAGCAGGCATATGGCTGAGAGGATAAAACGGGTAAAGGAAGAAATAGTCGGTGTCCTCTCTGTTCTGGGAAGTATCTATCTTTCCATGAGTCTTCTCTCGCATTATGCCAGAGACCCTGTGCCTTTTTTCAGAGCCACACAACCTCCTGAACCACTACAGAATCTCGGCGGGACAATAGGAGCGTATATTTCGGGATGGTTGATTATCTTTTTGGGGTTTGCGGCTTTTCTCATCCCCCTTTTCATTATTGCCTTTGGCATTAAGCGTCTCCTCGGAAAAGAGGGCCATAAAATTTATCTTTTAGGAGGAATCCTGTTTATTCTCTCCTGTTCCTTATTCTTGTCGCTCATCTCTTTCACCTTCCATTTACAGATAGAAATATATCCCGACGGTATCGGCGGCATCATAGGTAAGGAGATAGCCTATCTGGCAAAACGGTTGTTGTCCCTTCCCGGCGCCTATATCTTCTCACTCTCTGCTTTTCTTTCGTCTATCATTCTCCTTAGTCCCGTATCTTTAATTTCCCTTGCCCTGCAGAGGAGAAAGAGGGAAGTCAAACGGGAACGTCCTGTAGAAGATATCCTTCTGGAAGAAAGAATAGATGAAAAAATCCTGGACAAGGAAAAGGATCTGGAGAAGAAGGAGCCAGGTCCCCATCCTGCAGAGAGGATCCGGCCAAGAAAGATAGGAGACTATGAGCTTCCATCTTTAGATCTCCTCAATCTTCATGATGGAACATCCAACAGACCTTCAAAAGAAGAACTGCTGGAGAATTCAACTCTCATCGAAAGAAAGCTCCAGGACTTTGATGTTGAAGGCAAGGTTACCCAGGTACATCCCGGGCCCATTGTGACGATGTATGAGTTTGAGCCCGCACCGGGTGTGAAGATCAACAGGGTTGTCTCTCTCTCTGATGACCTTGCCCTTGCTCTCAAGGCACAGAGTGTCAGGGTCGCTCCCCTGTCTGGCAAAGCTACCATAGGGATAGAAGTACCAAACATTCAGAGGGAGGTCGTTTCTTTACGGGAAATTCTCTCTGCGGAAAGTTTCAAAAAGAGCGGTTCCAAGATTACCATCGGACTCGGTAAAGATATCTCAGGGAAATCCATCATAGCCGATTTATCTAAAATGCCCCACCTCCTCGTTGCAGGCGCAACAGGCTCAGGCAAGAGCGTGTCTATAAATTCGATGGTCATAAGTTTGCTCTACAAATCAACACCGGCAGAGGTGAAGATGCTCATGATAGACCCGAAACTGCTTGAGCTTTCTGCATACGAAGAAATACCGCATCTCATCTCCCCTGTCATCACAAACCCGAAAGAGGCAGCAGAGGCGCTGAAAAAAATCGTGTTCGAGATGGAGCGGAGATACAGAGTGCTTGCGGAAAAGGCTGCAAGGAGTATTGAGACCTATAACAGTCAGTCCGGGGATGAAGAGCGGATGCCTTACCTCGTTGTCATTATTGATGAGCTTGCCGACCTGATGTTCACCGTTGCAAATGAAATAGAAGATTCCATTGCCAGGCTTGCCCAGATGGGCAGGGCATCCGGAATACATCTCATCCTCGCAACCCAGAGACCCTCTGTTGATGTCATTACAGGCATCATTAAGGCAAACTTCCCCACAAGAATATCTTTCCAGGTTTCTTCAAAGGTAGATTCGAGGACGATCCTCGATACCCATGGCGCTGAACAGCTCCTTGGAAAAGGTGATATGCTCCTCATGTTCCCTGGTGCAAGGATCATCCGTGTGCATGGCGCCCTCATTACAGAGAGTGAGATAAAGGCTGTGACTGATTTTGTTAAGTCTCAGGGGAAACCTGATTACACCATCTTCAATACAATACAGGAATTGGTAAGAGATGAAGATGAAATACCAGGAGAGAGGGACGAACTTTACCTGAAGGCAGTTGAGTTCGGTGAATCCCTTGGAGAGGTATCCATATCGTCTGTCCAGAGGAGACTGAAAATAGGTTACAACAGGGCTGCAAAGATCATGGAACTGATGGAAGAGGACGGCCTCGTCGGCCCGCCAAGAGGTGCCGGAAAGCCGAGGGAGTTTTTAAGGAGAAGGAGATAAATATCTGGGACAGAAGCACCCGCTCATAACTGAAGACTTTATGTTTAAGCTCTCCAAAGAGGAAGCCGATTCTTTGAGATTCCAAATTGGAATGTCAAAAGAAACAGGACGTGGAGGTCGTCGTTATCTTCCTTACGTCTTTACTGAACAAGGTGTCGCCATGCTTTCCAGCGTCCTGAACAGCAAAAGAGCGGTCCATGTAAATATTGAAATTATGCGGGCCTTTGTGAAACTTCGCCAGATGCTTTCCTCCAACAAAGAATTGGCCAAAAGACTTGATGAATTGGAAGAGAAATACGATGCACAGTTCAAGGTTGTTTTTGATGCGATCAGGGAGCTTATGACACCTCCTGAACCAAAACACCGCAGCATTGGGTTTAAGCGGGGAAAGGAAAATGGATAAGAAAGTTTTCCTTTAGAAAATACGGGATGTGTCCCTTGCCCCTTACGTAAATTCCCTGGGATCTAACAATCCAGTCGCTAACTCCTCCTTATTTTATCCGCCAATTTGCGCATCTCGTCCTCCGTTGGTTTCTGACCTCTCAACGTCCTGAAGAATACAGGAAGCATTTTTACGACTTCCTGATCAGACATCAGGTCTTTTGGAATAATTCCTCGATTTGCAGCGGCCAGATCAAAAAAGGTATACCAGTCATTACTACCGACTTTGATGTCAAGTGCCTTTGCATATCGTTCAAGTATATCCGTATCCTGCGGAGGAGGCAT
>JBGPPR010000158.1:0-3662 GCA_041488675.1 Thermodesulfovibrionia bacterium | reverse complement strand
CTTTCTTCTTTAGGGTTTCCCTTAGCATAAGAACCAAATATAATCGCTTCTTGAATAGGTATATTGTTTCTCTTGAGTTCTTGAATATATCTTTTTACTATTTCTATTGCTGAATCAGTTGTAACAGCCATTCTTTTAGTTCCTCAATTTTTCTTAGATATGCTTCTGTAAACTCCTTTGTACACTTCTTGTAGAAAGAGAATTTTTCATCAGGATATCTGGTTTCGAGATTGAAGTCTGTAATTATTTCGAGCAATTCAAGCTTTTCAGGGGATGTGGTTAATCCTGTTTTTTCAGCCAGATATGTCAGCCGGTGAGTGTAGGGCGGAGACTCATCAAATTTCTGTACAAAAAGCGCCTTTAAAAGCTTCTCAATTGTTAGATGCCCAAAAAACAGAGCATAAGGATAGTCTCCTTTTTCAAAAAGATGACCTGCAACTCTCCAGTCATTTTCTGCTGATTTTATCCAGTAACGAACTTTTTCTTGTTTGTTCATGGCCTATTTTCGTAGTCTGATTTCTTTAATGAAATGATCTCAGGAAAAATCTCCTCAAATTTGCTATTTGCCTCTTGAATAAACTCTGATCTTAAAGAATTGATGATTTCCGTTGATGCATCCATGAGGTTTTAATTCCAAAAAATACAATAATGAAATTTTCTTATTCCCATTCTATGGTGCTGGGAGGTTTCGAGCTGATATCGTAAACGACCCTGTTAACGCCTCTTACCTCGTTTATTATCTTGTTTGATATTATCCCAAGAACATCATGCGGGATCTTTGCCCAGTCTGCAGTCATGCCATCAAGGCTTTTCACAGCCCTGACAGCTATCACATTCTCATATGTCCTTTCATCACCCATAACCCCAACACTTTTAACAGGAAGGAGCACAGCGAAGGACTGCCATAGTTCTGTGTATAATCCTGCCTTCCTTATCTCGTCAAGGACTATGATATCAGCCTTTCTCAATATGTCACACCTTTCCCTTGTAACTTCTCCGATGACCCTTATGGCGAGCCCGGGCCCCGGAAAAGGATGTCGGTTTATGATTTCAACAGGTAAACCGAGTTCCTTCCCTAAAAGACGTACTTCATCCTTAAATAGTTCTCTGAGGGGTTCAATGAGTTTTAACTTCATCTTCTTCAGAAGTCCCCCGACATTATGATGACTTTTAATAGTAGCTGAAGGACCTTTAAAGGGAACACTCTCAATTACATCGGGGTACAATGTTCCCTGTGCAAGGAACTTCACTACCTTTATCTTTTTTGCCTCTTCTTCAAAGACCTTTATGAATTCATTTCCGATACGTTTTCTCTTTACTTCAGGATCAATTACGCCTTTCAACCTGTTCAAAAATCTTTCGGAGGCATCTACACAGTATATATTCATATTGAAGTGTTTCCTCAGGGTCTCCTCTACCTTTCTCGCTTCTCCTGCCCTCAGGACCCCATTGTCTACGAAGATGCATGTTAGATGGTCCCCTATGGCTTTGTGAACCAGTACGGCTGTTACAGAAGAATCAACCCCTCCACTTATACCACATACAATTTTTTTCCCGTTAGCCTTTTCCCGTATATCCCTTGTAGCTGATTCTATGAAAGATTTCATGGTCCATGTAGGTCTGCATTTGCATACCTTAAAGAGAAAGTTCTTTAAAATCTCAAAACCGTTTTGGGTATGTATAACTTCAGGGTGAAACTGTAAGGCATAGAATCCTTTCTTTTGATCTGCCATTGCAGCAACCGGTGAGTTAGCCGTGTGTGCTAGCGGTTCAAAGGCAGGGGGATAACGTACGATTCTATCTCCATGACTCATCCAGACGATGGTTTTTTTCTGAATCCCTTGAAAAATGCTCATCCTGTTGTCAATGATGAGTTCTGCCTTTCCGTATTCTCTTCTTGTAGCCTTTGCGACTTTTCCACCGAAAAGATGGGCCATAAGCTGCATACCGTAACAGATACCGAGTACAGGTATCCCAAGTTGAAATATCTTAATGTCCGGAATCGGCGCATCATTGGCGTAAACACTTGAAGGGCCTCCTGAGAGAATGATCCCCTTTGGATTGAAGTTCCTTATCTTTTCGATGGAGGCATTAAAGGGAAGTATTTCAGAGTAGACCTTGCTTTCTCTGACACGCCTTGCAATGAGCTGCGTGTATTGGGAACCGAAATCAAGGACTAAAATCTTTTCTTCGTGCATTTACCATTCAGGTCTGTAATTCGGGGCTTCCTTTGTTATGATGACATCGTGGACATGGCTTTCTCTCAGACCTGCATTGGTAATCTGAATGAACTTTGCTTTCTTTCTCAGATCTGAGAGGTTCTCACAACCACAATAGCCCATTCCAGAACGTAGTCCTCCGGTTAATTGGTGAACACTCTGGGATAATGGTCCCTTATAAGGAACTCTTCCTTCTACACCCTCGGGGACAAGCTTCGATAATTCGACACCGGCTTGCAGGTATCTGTCTTTGGATCCCTGCTCCATTGCGCCAAGGGACCCCATTCCCCTATAAACTTTATAACTTCGACCCTGCAAAAGCACGAGCTCCCCGGGTGATTCGTCCGTTCCTGCAAAAAGGCTACCGATCATTACGCAATGTGCGCCCGCTGCAAGAGCCTTAGTAACATCTCCTGAGTATTTTATTCCTCCATCCGCAATGACAGGAACTTTACTTTTCCCTGCAACAGAAAAACAGTCCTTTATTGCTGTAAGCTGCGGAACTCCGGCACCTGCTATGATTCTCGTGGTGCATATCGAGCCAGGACCTATGCCAACTTTTATTCCATCCACTCCTGCCTTTATAAGGTCTTCAGTGGCCTCGGACGTAGCGACATTGCCCGCGATGATATCAACGGCAACGCTCTTCTTTAGCGCCCTAACTGTTGCTATCACAGCTTTCGTATGTCCGTGCGCAGTATCAATTACAATAACGTCCACTCCTGCGCGCGCAAGGAGTTCTGCCCTCCGGATTGCATTTTCTCCTGTACCTACGGCAGCTCCAACACAGAGTCTGCCAACCTTATCTTTACAGGCATTGGGGTATTTCTTTCTCTTCTCGATATCCTTTATCGTTATCAGACCCTTAAGATTGTTCTCCTTATCGACGATTGGCAGCTTTTCTATCTTGTATTGGTGGAGAATTTTTTGCGCTTTTTCGAGAGTTGTGCCGATAGACGCCGTTATAAGTTTTTCTCTTGTCATTACCTGAGAGACTCTCTTGGAGAATTGTGTCTCGAACCGCAAGTCCCTGTTTGTAAGGATGCCAATGAGTTTTCCCTTCTCAGTGACGGGAATTCCTGATATCCGGTATCTCTCCATAAGAGATAATGCCTCTGAAATTGGCGCACCAGGCAGGATGGTTATAGGATCAAGAATCATCCCGCTTTCTGATTTTTTGACCTTGTCCACCTCTGATGTCTGCCTCTCCGGACTCATGGCCCTGTGAATAATCCCGATTCCTCCTTCACGGGCTATGGCTATTGCAAGGTTTGCCTCCGTAACAGTGTCCATTGCCGCACTCACAATTGGAATATTAATTTTTATATTCCGTGTAAGCAGAGTGGTGATGTCCGCCTCTTTCGGAAGAACCTCTGATTCGGCAGGCATGAGAAGGACATCGTCAAAAGTTAAACCGATCTTTACTATATCCTGGAGCATATG
>JBGPPR010000157.1:0-3673 GCA_041488675.1 Thermodesulfovibrionia bacterium | reverse complement strand
CTGGAGTCTCTCCAAATCTCCTCATAGTGCTTAAGAAAAACCGAAAACGATGCAAAGGAGTAAAATGATTTCGTATAGATTTTCATTTGAGGCAACGTATATCATTTCGTGTAGATTTTTACGTGAGGCAACAGGGGTTACCATAAAGCCGCAATGACATTTCTTCGTAGTTCGGGTTAAACTACTGCATGTTGAATAAAGCCTGTAAAAACGTGCTTGTAAGGGGCGTTAACTGGGTAGGCGATGCTGTTATGACCCTCCCGGCATTAAGGGCTTTGAGAAAAGCATTACCTGAAGCAAGAATTTCTCTCCTCGTTAAACCCTGGGTGTCACCTCTCTTTGAGCAAGATCCGCACGTGGATGAGATGATTATTTACGGTGACGAATATCAGGGTATCATGGGTAAGATAAAAATCGCAGGGGTGTTGAGAAAAAAGGGGTTTTGCAGCGCCATCCTGTTTCAAAATGCCTTTGACGCGGTCTTTATTTCATTTTTCGCGGGAATCAAGGAGAGGGTCGGATACAACAGGGATGCCAGGGGTTTTCTTCTGACAGCAGCGGTCCCCGTGCCCCGCAATGGACAGAAACTGCACCATATTTACTACTACCTTAACCTGCTTGAGCAGTTAGGGATAAAAACAGAATTCTCATCACCTTATATATATCTTTCTCTCGCTGAAAGGTTGTCTGCAAAGGAACTCCTGAAAGACACGAAAAGACCCATCCTGGGAATTAATCCAGGTGCAGCATATGGTTCAGCGAAAAGGTGGTTCCCTGAGAGGTTCGCTGAGGTTGCCGACTGGTTTTTGAAAGATACTGCCGGCAGCGTTGTAATCTTTGGAGGCAAAGGTGAAGTGGATATTTCCCAGGAAATCGAGAAGTTTGTAGGTATTCAAGAGTCAAAGCCTTTACCTCTGCAATTAAATAATCCCCCCATGCCCCCCTTTAGCAAAGGGGGGCATGGGGGGATTTTGAATCTGGCAGGAAAGACTTCTCTCAGAGAGCTTATCGCACTCATTGCAGAGTGTGATGTATTTTTATCCAATGATTCAGGACCGCTTCATATCGCTTATGCTGTTGGAACTCCTCTTGTAGCAATCTTTGGCTCAACGGACCCTGAATTGACAGGCCCTCCCCCTCAAGCAGAAGGGAGTAGTTCTGTTGTGGTAACCCATAGCCTGTCATGCGGTCCTTGTTTTGAGCGGACCTGTGAGAAAAATGATTTGCGGTGCATGCATGAGGTGACTTCAGACGATGTTTATTTAGGCATTAAGAAGATATTGCCGGACAAACCCGCTGTTTTTTTCGACAGGGACGGCACCTTATGCAACGACGTTGGATACCTTAATACATATGATAACCTAAAGATTTTTCCGGATGTCAGCATGATAAAGATACTAAGAGAAAAAGGGTTCAAGTTGATCGGTGTCAGCAACCAGTCAGGTGTTGCAAGAGGATTGATCCGCGAAGATTTTGTGAGAGAAGTAAATAACATTTTTATCGACCGCTATGGCTTTGATGATTTCTACTTTTGCCCGCACCATCCTGCAGACCACTGTTCCTGCAGGAAACCCGAACCTGGAATGCTTCTCAGGGCACGGGCAGAGCATCAAATTGACTTCAAAAAGTCCTTCGTAGTCGGGGATAAAGAAATAGACATGCTCCTTGCACTTGCTGTCGGTGCAACAGGAGTTTTTGTAAAGACAGGGCAAGACGAAGAATCTCCAAGTGCAGTTTTCAAAGCAAAAGATTTGAGTGAGGCAGTAAACTGGATATTAAAAAAAGTCGAGAGTCCTTAGTCAAGAGTCGTAGATGATAAGGAACCCTCGAAAGATCCTTGTCGTCAAGCCAAGCTCCCTTGGCGATGTTGTCCATAGCCTGCCTTTCTTAAACGCTATAAGAGAAAGGTTTTCCAGCGCAGAAATCCATTGGGTTATTGCAAAGGGTTTGGAAGACATCCTCACGGCTCATCCCATGATAGACAAGATCTGGATAATCAATAAGGATATGTGGAAAAAGTTATCGTATATTCGTGACTCGCTGGACGAACTGCGAGTCTTCATGAAAAGGCTCAAGGAAGAAAAGTATGATATAGTTGTTGATCTTCAGGGACTTCTGAGAAGCGGCATCATTGCCCTGTCCACAGGTTCCCCTTTTAGAGTGGGTTTCCAGGACGCAAGAGAAGGAAGCAGATTTTTTTATACTCACAAGATCAAAGGTGGAAAAGATGTCCATGCCGTCGATAGATATCTCAGGATCGCTGCTTTTCTCGGCTGCAATATAGACGACGTATGTTTTCCCCTGCCTCTCTCTTTTGACTCTTCAATACAGGCTGGCCTTTTGCTCCCTGCGGATTATGCTGTCATAGCTCCAGGTGCAAGGTGGGGAACGAAGAGATGGCCTCCCGAGAAATTTGGTGAACTCGCATCGCTTTTACCGTTAAATATTGTGGTCGTGGGAAGCAAAGGAGATATGGATTACGCCAAGAAAGTTCTGGACCTCTCTAAAGGGAAGGCTGTGTCCCTTGCGGGTAAAACAACACTCAAGGCTTTGATCGAAGTTATCAGGGGAGCACGATTCTTTGTCAGCAACGACTCTGGTCCCATGCATATTGCTGCCGCCCTCGGCATTCCCGTGTTTGCTATTTTCGGGCCAACAGATCCAGGAAGAACAGGCCCTTATGGAAAGGGTCACACAGTTATAAGACAAGATATTTCGTGTGCGCCGTGCTTCAAGAGGACATGTAATGATCTCAAGTGTATGGAGAGCATTTCTGCAGGCAAAGTTTTTGAAACCATCAAAGAACGTCAGCAATTATAGGGTACAACCCGTTGGGATCTGCACGGGCAATCGATTCTACCCGACTATTTTGCCATCAACCATCCTGAGAATTCTGTGAAAGCGTTTTGAGAGTGATTCATTATGAGTGACGATAATAAAGGTAATCCCTTTTTCTTTGTTCAGTTCAACGAGAAGATTAAAAAGTTCTTCACCTGTTTCCGTATCGAGGTTACCTGTTGGTTCATCTGCAAGGACTATTTTAGGTTCCAATAGAAGTGCCCTTGCAACAGCAACCCGCTGCTGTTCTCCCCCTGAGAGTTCACCCGGCCTGTGTCCTCTCCTTGCAGCCAAGCCCATTTCATCAAGAAGTTTTTCTGCCTTCTTGTGTATCTCTTTGTATTGATTCCTTCCGCCTTTGGCGGATGACTTCTGACTTCTGAGTATGAGTCCCGGCATCATAACATTCTCAAGGGCAGTGAATTCGGGAAGGAGGTGATGGAACTGGAATACGAAACCTACTGTCTCATTCCTGAAGGTAGCCAGGGAGTCTTCATTAAGGGAAAAGATGTCGATCTCATCAAAAAAGACCTTCCCTGAGGTCGGCCTGTCCAGCGTACCGAGGATATGCAGGAGAGTACTCTTGCCGACTCCAGAGGCACCAACGATGCTGACCATTTCTCCTTCGTTGATAGAAAGATCAATGCCTTTCAAGACCTGCAACTCACCCGCTTTTGTAACAAAGGATTTTTTTAATTGTACCGTATCGATCAGAGGTCTCATCTTGTTAAGGTAACATAAATGACAATAGGTCGGGCATCCTGCCTGACCTCCGAGGGAAGATGCCTCGACTATTTTCGCAGCCTAAAGCCTGCGGCTACATGTTTTTATAATT
>JBGPPR010000156.1:0-3709 GCA_041488675.1 Thermodesulfovibrionia bacterium | reverse complement strand
TTTGGATTCGATGATACGGGGGCATCGAGTGCAAGACCCGCCAAGACCTCAAAGACAGCTCCCGAGCGAACGTGCCAGAGTTTGATATGATATTTTCCATTGGAAAGATCCTCAAAGGCGACATATTCACCGCTGAGGTCCGGAATGACAAGGTTACCCGAAAATGAGAACTGCTCTTTGAATTTTGCAACAGGGTCAACATTTTTGGTTCCATAATTTTTGGGGAGTTCGTTCGTCAAGCCTTTGATGTTCGTGACTTTTGCACGCTTCTTACAACGGGTTGACTCTCTTTTCACTGTCGATGTCTCCGAAAATTCATTACATTAGTAAAAAACTCTAAAAATCATAACATATGAAAGATTACAGATTGGTCACAGATTCCCCGAAAACTTTTGAGGTCGGTTCATCGATTCATTGACAGCAGGGACTCATAAATAGCCTTTGTCTCAGGAGAAGGAGCAATGCCGAGAGCGGCAGTAAGGGTTTTCCGACAGCGCTGATAAACACTAAAGGCATCGGATCTGAAGCCAAGATGGCGGTAACAGATCATAAGACGCTGATAAAATTCTTCCGCAAGATCGTCGACTTCCAACCCTTTCCCGTAGCAGTTTATTGCCTGATCCCACTGCCCTATATTTTCACGGTAGACACCTAATTTCTTTACGTTTTGCATAAATTTGTTACGGAGATGTTCACGGAGGGTTATAGCCCATGTCTGCTCTTCTTCAAGGAAGTGTCCATGATACATATTTATGGCTTTTTGCATCAGCTCAATTGCCTTTTCCGTTTGATCTCTGTGGCATAGATCATCCGCCTGTGTCAGGAGTCGCTCAAATGCCCAGGCATCAACCCAGCAATATCTCGCATCGAGAGTTATTTTTCCTTCCTGAACATGTACAGCCTTCTCATAACCAAGCAATTGCCTTAACCGATGCAGTGTTGTAGAGAAGGCCGTATGCGCTGCGTCACCATCAGCGTCAGGCCAAATGGCATCATTTATCTGATACTTGCTGACACTTCTTCCACCGAACGCAATCAATGCCTTTAGCAAAGTGAGCGGCCTTTGCTGAACCTTTCCGGAAAACCGGATAGGCTTTCCATCCTTTACTATTCCGAAACGGCCGAGGGTATGGATCTTCAATGGCCACGGCCAGTTTTCAATCTCGAGGGGAGCATTTTCAGGAAAAAGCGAATTTCTCCTTACGAGGTCCTGCACATATGACACCTCAATTCCGGCATCCAGCGCTTTCATCACAATATTTTCCATAGCGCCGGGCAACCACATGTACAAATTGACAAAGCCGTTTTCCCGCCCGATCCGCATTCCTTCTTTCAGCAAAGGTACGACAGATGCCTCATCACCTTTCTGCAAAGAAACATAGGCTTTTATCAAGAGACAGGCGAAGTGGATGAACTTGTTTTTGCTCTGGGTACCGATCGAATATGCTTGATCAAGATGCTCTGTCCGCTTTTCATCATCTCCGCGAACGTGAGAAACGAAAGCTTCCAGCAAATGGGCAAGAGATAATGTCCAGGGATTTCCCGTATCGTCGCAGAGTTTTAGACATTGCTCAGAATGAAGCGCGGCTTGAGACAGATTTTTGCAATAAAGGGCTTCCCATGCTGCGACATAGTGGTAAAAACTTGCTCCCCAGGCCTTTTCAGAGTTCAAAGAAGATGCCATGCGCCGGATATATTTTTTTGCGGTCACAAGATCCCCTGTTTTCATGGAACTGAGTGCACCATGGCCCATTAATAGATAGTCCATGACGTGGACTCCGCTAACGTTAGCCAGCTCAAGGCCATATGACACGACCTTCAGACAACGGTCGTACGACGACGTCATATTAGCATGTGCTGCCTCGACCCAGCTTGCGATGAGGCGCAATAGAGGAGGAAGATCCGGGCGGTGCAGCAAATCTCTTATCGAGTCGAGAACGAGTTCGAGCTTTTGAAATTCAGCCCCACTGTACCAATAACAAGCAAGGTTGATAAGGCATTGTATTTTCAGTTTCATGTCCGGGCAGGTCTGAGCAGTGTTAAAAGCACGGTCTGCCCATGATTCCATGGAAGAATCAGGCGGCCGCCTGAATGAAAGACCTCTGATCATGCTGCACGTTACCCGTGCTTCTATTTCTCTGGATGGGAATTCTTTGTACATGCTCCATAATTCTTTGAAGATTGAAAACCAATGGTCAAGTGGTTTCAGGCCTTCGTACCCATATACAATGGATTCGACCACCCCTGACCATGTCAGAAAAATACCGGACGGATCTTTTCGGGTCTTAAATAATTCAAAGGCTTTTTCAAAGTCCCGGCGGCTTTCAGCAGGGTTGAAAGGCATACGGCAAGTGCCCCTCCAGTAAAGTAACCAGGGGTTCTGCTCAAACATGGTGGCCGGCAGGATACTCATCCAGGCCTCCAGAGTCTGCCATCTGCCATGAGCAACCATTGCTGGAGCCTGCTTTAAGATTAATCTTACTGCCTCGGGCCAATCCCCTGCGGCACGGAATAATCCCAGAGCATCTTCGCTCTGACCATGAGTTTTTAGGATCACTCCCGCGGCGTGCTGTATTTGCGAGACATGTTCAGGACTAAATGTTTTTCCGGCTCGCGCTAACAGAAATTCACGAAAGAGCGGATGGTATTGGTACACATCAGAACTGTGCTCATACCTCTGGATAAAGTAGTTTTTCTGGTAGAGATCGGAGATGATGAGATGCGCCTTTGGATTACCCGTGAGCTCCTCAGCCATGTGATGAGTTAACTGGGAAAAGAAGGCTGTTTTCATTAAAAAGCCCTGGGTTTCTTGATCTGCCATGTCAAAGATCTCACTTGCGAAATAGTTGAAAATTTCTTCAGGCAAAAGTTTGTCCGATACATGGTAATCAACGTTTTTGACTTTCCTCATCTCCATGATGAGCACCAACCCGGCAGCCCATCCGTCTGTCCGTTTCTGTAATTGGAGGAATGTATCTTCATCAAGTCTACTGTGTCCTCTCATACGAACAATCTCTTTCGTTTCATCCAGAGTTAACCGTAAGTCATCCCATCCAATAAAACTTATTTGACTGTTCGCCTGTAACCGCACAAGCTGGGGAGGAGGGATCTCACGACTGATGACTATGACATTTATCTTTTCAGGCAAAATACCGAGACCGTCCCGTATAACAGCATGAAAGTTTGATTCCGCCGGTACCTCTTGATAGTTATCGAAGACGATGATAAACCCCTGATTATCACTCCCTTTTTCTGTTCCCTTCCTATTTACCCTTTTTTTAAATCCCATTTTATCCCCTTCTTTTATAAAGGGAGGTGAGGGGGGATTAAGCCTACTGTAAAGGCTCTCAAAATACCTCCTCGCAAATGAAGGGATACTATGCAGATGTTCCTGACTGAAAAGCGGGAGGGATTTTCTCTTCAGCGGGGCTGCTTTGTTTGCAGAGAGACCCATATAATAAAAGAAGGTTGCGATATCAGCATCTCCTTCGTCGACTCTGTACCAAAGGCAGGGAATTTTTTGGGCTTCGATATAACTTGCAATTAGTGTTGTCTTTCCGCTCCCTGGCGGCCCTGATACCCAGATAACAGGCCTGTTTCTGGCGCTTTCTATCTGCTGAAAGAGTCTCTTCCTTTGAGAAATCCCTGTAAGAACGGGACGGGTTATTTTGGTTATTGGCGGTTGTTTAACTACCCCATGATCCCCTCT
>JBGPPR010000155.1:0-3724 GCA_041488675.1 Thermodesulfovibrionia bacterium | reverse complement strand
ATTCATGGTGTGAGTCACTTTCAAAGGCTGCTGAGTGTTCGCCTGCACATATTTCTACTTATGAACTAACGCCTGAAAAGGGAACAGTCTTGTTCGATTTAATAAATAATCCCCCCTTACGCCCTGTTAGTAACCTTAAAATGCCTCCTGAAGATTCAATCCTCGATATGTATCACTATACAATCGACTGCATGGCAAACAACGGTTATGAACATTATGAAATATCGAATTTTGCAAGACCGGGATTTCAATGTATCCATAATCTCATTTATTGGAACAGAGGCGAATATATCGGCGCAGGTGCAGGGGCTCATTCGTTTATCAACGGGGTGAGATCGAGAAATGTTGAGGATATTCATACGTACATAAATCAGTTGAGTATAGGAGTTATACCTGAAGAGGATGAAATACACCTCACAGTACAGGATAGTCTCAGGGAATGGATATTTCTGGGGCTCAGGAAAACAGAGGGGATCAGCATTAAACGTGCTCAAAACGAAGGATTGGATATCCTGCTTGCGGGCAGGGAGATAATCGATAGCGGTCACATCGAGGTGAGGGATGATGCATTCAGACTAACCCGTAAGGGTGTTGTGATATCCAACACCATAATCGCAAAGTTGTTTCAAAATTTGGATCTCTAACTGAAAATTTCGAACCATTGTGCTGTGCATCAAACTCATCCTTACAATAACGCTCCTGCTGTCATTCCCGTGAAGCTTGTCCCCTTAGTTACACAAGAACTCTTTGACTTTTAAGATAAGAAGTAATACAATGTATTACTTAGAGGAGAGCGCTCATTGAGGATAAAGGATTTTGAATGGGACGAGGGCAATGTCGTGCACCTTGAGCTGGGTCATGGCGTGAGGCCCGAGGAAGCGGAGGAAATCTTTATAAATAAGCCTTTGTATCGAAAAACGAAGAAAGGTCACTACGTCGCGATGGGACCGACGCATGAGGGGCGTTATCTCACTATTGTGTTTACGCTGAAACAGGGCGGAGTGGCGAGGGTTATTGCCGGATGGGATATGGACAGGTCCGAAATCAAATACTGGCAGAAGCACCGGGGTTGAGGCCTGGAAGGAGATGAAGGACATGAAGGGTAAAGCGGCAACGAAGAAAATGACAGACGCAGAATACTATGATAAGAGGGGTGTCCTCGGCGAGATCATCGAGGAGGACATTGCGATCAGCCTCGAAGAGGCCCTCAGGAGGGACATCGCAACAGGAAAGCGGAGGCGAAAGCTGCAAAATGTCACCATCAAGATCGACCCGCTTTATCTCATCTCGATCAAAAAGGTGGCGACGAAAAAGGGGATTCCGTACCAAACGCTGGTGCGGCAATGGGTCGCTGAAAAGATTCGGAAAGAGCTGAAAATTGCCTAAAGCGGAAAGCGGGGAATCACCCTCCCTCATAGAAACATCTCCCCGGGCAGGGAAGATATGCAGCCGTTAGCGGAACATCGACAAGACGTGCGGGAAGTTGAAGATAAACGTTGCGGGATGATTGATATATTTCAGCCTTCAGACTTCAGCCTAAATGCCTTTTTTATGAATGACAGGGATGATTGATGGGAGAAAAAAGTATGCAAAAGAAAGACCTGAGCCCGCGGTTCCGGACTAGTGAACATAAAATACTCTAAGCACATCCAGATTAGACTTGCTCTGAGAAGAATCGACCACGACCTGCTGCGACAAATCTTCAAGGATGCGGCGGAAAGATTTGCCGACGCGGAAACAGGTCATACTATCGCGGTCGGGAAGGCGCGGCTTTACACAAAGGAGCGGGATGTCATGGTTGCATATACTCTCGAAGGCGAGGATGTAATACTGCTTACAATTCATCCTTTACAAGAAGGACAGAAAGAAAATAGAATAAAATCAGGCAGGTGGAGGAAACTATAATGAAGGATTTCAGAGTTTATTACGATGACAAAGAGGATATCCTTTATCTTGCGAAGGAAGGCGAGGAAGCTAAGGTTGTCGAAATTGCGCCTGGTGTAAATATGGAACTAGACCGGGAAGGGAACCTCATCGGCGTTGAATTGTTTAAAGCCTCCCACATGTTTAAGGATGTCCTGAAGCTAATGGAAAAGAAGCTTCAGGTCGCCTGAAGCTCGTCGCTGAGCAGCGCACGACAAGATTTATAGCACAGATCGGAGGTGCAGTATGCCCAGGGCAAAAGGGATGACAGTGGATGAGATAGAACTGATAGTCGAGCAGAAGATGCTTGAAATTATCGGCGACCCTGATTCAGGCCTACATTTAAAGAAGAAATTCAGGACTCAACTGGAACAGAGACTAAAGAAGCCGTCCAGAAGAATTTCCCACGAACAGGTTTTAAAGAGATTTGCCTAAGGTTGAATGGGATAAGGAAGCCGCAAGAAGATGTATAAATATGAGATCATTGTCTACTGGAGCGAAGAGGACGATGCGTTCATCGCTGAAGTGCCGGAACTACCGGGGTGCATGGCGGATGGCACAACCTATGAAGAGGCGATAAAGAACGCGCAGGTGGTTATTTCAGAATGGATCGAAACCGCCAAAAAGCTTAAGCGTGAAATCCCGAAACCGAAGGGCAAGCTGGCGTATGCCTGATGGTTACCTTCATGCAGTGCCGCGAAATGCTTCAGCGCTTCCGACCCTCGGCACTTTTGAACTTTTGAAAGAAGGATAGTTTTTGGGTTGTCGGCAGGACAGGGATGATTGATGGGAGTAACAAGGGGTTGCAAGAAACAAGACCTGACCCTCCTTATTTAATATTTAATAACACATATTTAATATGACTATGGAGAAGAAAGTTATTTATTTCGAAAAGACAGGGAGTGAGAATACTACTGCATGTCTTGAAGTTGTCAAGAATGCTCTCAGAGAGAATAACTATAAGCATGTCGTTGTTGCCTCTACCGGTGGAGATACAGGTATTCTGTTCTCGGAGGAATTAAAAAATTCAGGCATTAATCTTGTGATAGTGACCCATTCAGCAGGTTTTAAGGAACCAAACTCAATTGAAATGATAGAAGACATAAGAAAGAAAATAAAAGAAAATGGCGCACAGGTTTTCACTGGCTCTATGTTAACGCACTCCCTTGAAACAAGTTTGGCATCAAAGTTCGGTGGTTCTTATCCTACACTCATTATTGCTAACTCTCTCAGGAGGTTTGGCGAGGGTTCAAAAGTATGCTGTGAGATTGTTATGATCGCTACAGATGCAGGGTTGATTCCAGAAGGTGAGGAGGTGCTGGCTGTTGCCGGTACGGCAAGAGGAGCGGATACTGTCATGGTTATCAGATCCGCTGCCTCGAAACGGTTCCTTGACCTAAGAGTCCTTGAGATACTCGCAAAACCATGGGCGTCAGGTTGGGTAGAGTAAGAGGTATTGAGAAGATGTGCAACAGCACGAAAATCAAGAGACAAGACCTGCCCCTCCTTGTTACATTAACTCAGGAAAGAACTGGGGGGTTGAGGAAAAGAGACATACTGTTGTTTACCATGACCTCGACCATCTCGCGGGCACGTGGGATAAAAAAGACCTTTCCGAGTTCCAGAAGAACGTCGAGGACTTTGAGAAGATAGATGAGAAGATGTGGAAGTGAAAAACGACGAAGAGAAATTCGCTTTTAGGCAAATAAACACTTTTCACGATTCACCTTTCACGCTTCACTGTCTTACCCTGCACTTTTAGAAACAACGTCCCCAAAGTTCCCAAAAGCGTTCTTGTCTT
>JBGPPR010000154.1:0-3728 GCA_041488675.1 Thermodesulfovibrionia bacterium | reverse complement strand
TTGTCCGCTCTGTTGCACTGACGGCGTTGAATTGAATATTTGAGCATCCTTCGGGAGAGAATATTTTTGTGAAGTATTCCGGTCCGGACTTTCAACAGTACAAGACAATATCGCCTGCATATTATCGTCCGTCGTGAGAAACTGTATATTGTCTTTTTCTACACCCGTCAGCAAGTTCGCTGCTATGAATAAGAAATTCCCGGTACTGGATAAGAGCTCAGGAAAAGTAGATCTCTTTGTTTCAACTTTGTTCGAACCTATTTTCTCGTTTCCTTTGAGAAACCCCAGAGGGTCACCTGAAGATTTCTTGTCGTTTTCTCCGGTAAATATGGCTAAGGCGGACGGAGGAAAATTATTTTGTGGAACATCCTGATGGACAGTTAGGAGATCATCAAACAGGATATTGTTCTCTTTAGATGCAACATCGCAAACTGGTTGTTGTATCAATGATTCGCTATCGGCGACAGGTTCATATACTCCGGTCATGAATAGATCCATAGAATAGGGAAGAACAAGAAATATGCCAGGCTAACGCCACAGCCAACTCTATTCATAAATTTTTTGATCAAGCAGGGCAGATGCGGTATCGGAGCGGCTTTACAGAGTGTTCACCGCCCCGAGCGGCTGACACTCCGTACCTCGGAGGTCCGCAAAAGCGGACCGAGAATGAGCGATGATACTGCATCTGCTCTGCTTCTTCACGAATAGTGAATAATCTGAGTTAATAAGGATTCTGGACAAGCCAGAATGACATTTTAAGGACAGACGCTGCGTTGACCAATATTAATAATATTATTTTACGGGTAAACAGTGGGTAGGATGAGTTGATTTTTGACTATGAAGGAACAGGGAAAAGTGAATATATTTCATTGAGTAGGAAAATTTTTCTCGAATTTAGTTATGCCTTCTGTCAAAGATGCGACTTTCTGAGGGTCCATGTATGCCATGATGACACCTGCCTTTTTCGGTTTCATCTTTTTGATGATCTTTACTGCTGTCAGCTCGGGCAAAGCAGCCAGCCTTGTTGCTGCCTCTTCAGGCGGCATGACCTCATAAACTTTTACAACGTGTTCAAATTTTTCGTCCTGAAGGTGCTCCAGCTTATTCAGGACATTTTCAAGCTGACTCAAAAGGTTTGTGTATTTTTCCATCCTCTCGTCAATATCTTTCCTGAGAATCTTGAGCCTTTCTTCCTCTTGATGGAGGGTATTTTCTTTGTCTTTTATTTCTCTCTGCTTTTTCTCGATGAATGCTAACGTGTCATCCTGGGCATAGGATAAGGCAGTAAAGAGTAAACAGAGTGCAGAAAACACAACACAGAACGAAAAGAGGAGATACGTTATCCTTGACCTGCAGGGGTCGAGCTTTCTTGGATGGATTCTCGATTCACAATTCCAGTATTCCATGTACTTATTGTCTTGATTTCCTTGAAATGTACTGAAAGTCTGCCTCTTTTTGTTCAACTTTTAATGTCTTTCTCTTTTCTTCGTGCAAAATTTTATCATAGAATATCTCGAAGATTTTCTCCTCGTTATGGGCGTTGACCAGCTTTTTCTGTATTTTTTCAACTTCCGCCAGTCTCGAAGAAACGGACTGCTTTTGCTGCTCTATTTGACCGTTGAGATACGAGAGATAAGTATAAAAAAAATCGAGTTCCTGTGTATGAATCGGCCCTTCGTTATGTCTTCTGTTGAAGTCAGCAAAAGTTTGCTCGAAGGTTCTTACTGCAGAGTCCAATTTTGCACTCTCCGTCTCCAATTCATCTCTGCTTTTTTGAAATGAGATTTCGAGTTGATCTTTTGTGAATCCCTTCAATTCCAAAGCTTTTTTAATTTTGCTTCTGCTCATCTCTTAATCCCGGTCCCTTCAAAGATAAGGTAAAGATCCTGTAAACTATCTGCAATATCGCACCGTTCAGTGATATCCTGTTTCAAATAAGTTTTCAGTCTATCCATCATCTTCAAGGCATAATCCACTTTTTGATTCGAACCCTCTTTATAGGCTCCGAGGTTAATGAGATCCTCAAATTTTTTATAGGTTGCGAGGATTTCAATAAATTGTGAGGCATATTCTTGGTGTCTCGAATCGACGATATCCGGCATGACCCTGCTGATGCTCTGAAGGACATCAATGGAAGGGTAATGATTTTCTGTTGCCAGTTCCCTTGACAAAACTATATGGCCGTCAAGGACAGCTCTTGCCGCATCAGCAATAGGTTCCGACAAATCATCCCCTTCGACGAGAACCGTGTAGATGCCCGTGATGCTCCCGATTTTTTCCGATGTCCCTACTCGCTCGAGCAACTTTGGCAAAAGTGCAAAAACCGATGGTGTGTAACCCTTTGATGTTGGTGGTTCTCCTATGGCAAGTCCAATTTCTCGTTGAGCTTGGGCAACGCGGGTGAGAGAGTCCATGAGGAGAAGTACGTTTTCCCCTTTACTACGGAAATACTCCGCAACAGCTGTTGCAGCAAGGGCTCCCCTCACTTTTGCGAGTGGTGGCTGGTCTGATGTGGAAACGATAACTACAGATTTCTTCATTCCCTCTTCCCCAAGATCTTTCTCGATGAATTCTCTGACCTCCCGTCCTCTCTCACCGATAAGACCAATGACGTTGATCGACGCTTCTGAATATCGTGCAACCATCCCGAGAAGGACGCTCTTCCCCACACCCGAACCGGACATGATACCTATCCTCTGGCCTTTCCCGCAGGTAAGGAGACCGTTGACCGCCCTTATGCCCAGGTCCATGGGGTCCGAGATCCTTTGCCTTTTCAATGGATTGGGGGTCGCTGCAAAGAGAGGACAATCAATACCTCTCACAGGACCTTTTCCATCCAAGGGATCGCCCTTGTCATTAATCACCCTTCCCTTAAGAGAGGGAGAAACTTTTACGGAGATCTTTTTACTGACAGGCAAAACCCTGCTCCCTAATTTTATGCCGGCGAGGTCGCCGACAGCCATGAGCAAAACCTTGCCTTCTCTAAAACCGACGACCTCCGCATCCACTGAAGAGATGTTATCCGGAAATATCTTGCATGATTCTCCTATACTTGCTCGAATTCCTGTTGCTTTGATAATCATTCCTGTAATCTCTACCACTTTCCCATAAACCTTCATGGGTTCTATTGTGGAGACTGCATATATATAAGGCGACAGATCAATCTTGGACAAACTTGCACCCCAACTCTCGAATGAGATTTCTCAATTGTTCATCAACATCGGTAATGATATCCTCTGTCGGACCTACCACTACAGACCCCTCTTGAGCAACAGAGGGATCAATATCAAAGATTACATCTGCATAAATATCTGTGAGTTCCGGTTTATATTTCATAAAAAGGTCCGATAGGGAAGGATGTATCTTGATTATGATCTGACCGGTCTTTCCCAGCCTTGTGAGTGCCTCCTTTGTGAGCGCCACGATTTCATCAGGATTCATTGTCAGCTCTTTGTGAATAATCTGTCGTGCTATGCTGAAAACAAGCTCCAGAATTTGAGGCTCAAGCTCTTTCGTTAATGTTTCCTTCAGCGATGTAAGTTCTCTGAGTATAGCCTCCAGTCTTTCCATTAAAACCAGTGCCTTTTGCTCACCGAGAGCAAAGCCTGCTTTTTCACCGGCTTCAAATCCCTTTTCATATGCTTCTCTTTCTATGGTCGCTGCGTTCTGATTGAAAGACAGTCCACTTTCTGCATCCGGTGCGCTGTTATCTTTTTTTTCGAACAAAG
>JBGPPR010000153.1:0-3740 GCA_041488675.1 Thermodesulfovibrionia bacterium | reverse complement strand
ATGTCAAAGACATTCTCATCTTTCCCACCTTCAGGTGTTTTCTCACCAATTCTGGAAGAGCCGCGCTAAGCACGCTGTCCGGCAATTGTCGTCCTGAACTTGTTTCAGGATCTCATGTAGTTGTAACATATTGAAAAATCGAGATGCTGAAATAAATTCAGCATGACAAAATACCTGCTTTTTTTGAATTGTCGGACAGCCTGTAAAGCCTGCGGCTACTAAAAATATTTCATTTTGTTATCGATTATTTTTGCGGATATATCCTTCTATCAGGATATCTTGCCCTACCCGTTTTACTTTTACGTCCTTTAAAAGGTGTGCCTCTTCAAGCCTTCGGAATGACCTTCCGCCAACAGCGGAAAAGGATTCTTTCCCCCCAATAATTTTCGGCGCGATGAAGAACATCACTTTATCAACAATCTCCTCTTCAAGAGCGTAAGCATTCAACGAAGAGCCTGCCTCTATCAAGACTGACGTTATCTCTCTTTCTCCGAGTTTCTTCATGAGCCACTTAAGGTCAGCTTTTTCACCCTCATATTCAATAATTTCAATGCCTTTATCTAACAGTATTTTTTTCTTTTCCTCATTTGATAATCCCCCTTCCCCCTTTTTAACCCCTCTGTATCCCCCCTTAGTAAGGGGGGAATTAAAGGGGGGTAAAGAGGGATTATTGAACTGAAGACCGTGAAATTTCTTTGTTACTATTATTGTTTTCGGTGGTACCTGAAGAACCTTTGAATGCAAAGATATTTCAAGGTTCGGGTCAATGATAATCCTTTGCGGACTCTTTCCTCCCCTTATCCTTGCAGTAAACTCAGGATCATCAGCCTTAACTGTTCCTATAGCCGTTACGACAGCATCGACACTGCTTCTCAGACGATAAACCAGATTTCTCGCCTCTTCGGACGTTATCCATTTAGACTGCCCCTCCGGCGTCGCAATCTTGCCGTCAAGAGTCATCGCAATCTTAAGTATTACAAAGGGCTTTCCTGTAGTGATGTATTTTATGTATGCTTCATTGAGTTTTTCCGCTTTCTTTTCAAGAATACCAGAGCGTACTTCAAGTCCTGCCTTTTGAAGCTCCAAAATCCCCTTGCCTGAAACCTTTGGGTTTGGATCCATCATTCCAATGACTACTTCCCTTATGCCGCTGCCGACGATCGCCCCCGTACAGGGAGGGGTCCTCTTCCCGGAATGACAGCACGGCTCAAGGTTGACGAAGAGCGTGGAACCTTTACTTTTTCCCCCGGCTTTCTCTATTGCAAGGGCTTCAGCATGAGGAGTACCGGGTTTTCGATGAAAATCCTCAGAGATAATCATGCCGTCCTTAACCATTACAGCGCCGACCATAGGGTTGGGGCTCGTCATATTGCGTGCTTTTGCCGCAAGCCTGAGAGCACGCTTCATATACAGTTCATCATCCATATCCATGCATCATAGGATACCACAATTTTTTTTTGGCTTCTCACTGCCCGCTCTTTTTTGTTATAATTGAATTGATGAATCAAACGTGGTTGGCATTAATAGCAGTTGCCGTTGCTGCTGCGGCTTTTTTTCTTATCTTGCTTCTTATAGAACTGAAGAAGACAGCTCAAACCCTAACGGATTCTTTGAAATCACTGGAGGTGTCCGCGAAAGCAACGCTTGATGAGTTGCAGCTCACACTGAAGAGCCTCAGAGATGTATCTGACAATCTGAGAGGGGTATCAGGAGATATAAGAGCTTTCTCGGGCACTGTAAGAGATGTGGGCGAGCATATCAGCCAGGTGAGTAATGTATTAGAGGGTGTTACATCTTCTGTTCTCATAAAAGCATCAGGTCTAAGGGTCGGCGTAAAGGCAGCCCTCGGAGTCTTAATGAGTAATCTTTTTAAGAATTGTTTTAAAAAAGGAGGTAGTCGATGAGAGAGGAAGGCGGATATAGTGCTGGCAGTATGTTTCTTTCTTTTCTCCTTGGAGGTATTGCGGGTGCAGCTGTCGCATTGCTTTTAGCCCCGGAGTCCGGCCGCGACACAAGACACAAAATAAAAGAGTTCGCAGGGGACATGAAAGATAAGGTACGCGATTATGCCGAGGACGTAAGAGGAAGAGTTACTTCTACGATCGAAAAGAGCAAGGATTTGTATGAGGAGAAAAAATCGTCCATAGCAAAGGCTGTTGAGGCAGGTAGGGATGCTTACGACAAAGAGAAAGAGAGGTTGTCTAAGGAACCGAATGCATGAGGTTTCCATCGATACAAGTTTACTTAAGATTGCAGTGGACAACTGTAAAAAAGAAGGCTATAAAGGCATAGAACTAATAAAGGTCAAAGTCGGGAGGGCGTCGGGCATAATGCCCGACGCCCTTTCATTTGCCTTCGATGCGGTGAAGATCGGCACGATCGCAGAAAAGGCAACCCTAACTATTGACAAAATACCCGTGAGCGGTTTCTGTGAGGGCTGTAAAAACAGCTTCACTGTGGATGAGGCATTCGTTATATCCTGTCCACAGTGTGGACATATTTCAATCCGGGTTGAAACAGGTCATGAACTGCACATCTATGAAATGGACGTATTTTAGACCTGTAGTGAGGTAAAATATTAACTATATACAGTGTATCCCAAAAACGTTTTCAAGGAGGTCTAACGGGTGAAAGTTAAGGTCGTATCACATATATTGGAGGCAAATGACAGGATTGCGGCGGAAAATAAAAAGTTGTTTAAAGAATCCGGCGTCTATGCTATTAACCTCATGAGCGCCCCTGGAGCGGGTAAGACCTCTCTTCTCGAAAAAACGATCCAGGAACTACGCGGTGATCTTAAGATAGGCGTAATAGAGGGTGATATTGCCGGCTCAGATGATGCCCGCAGGATTGCAAACCTGCATGTACCCGTTGTTCAGATAAATACAGGCGGTGCATGCCACCTTGATGCAAACATGATCAGCGAGGTCCTTGGTGACCTACCCTTGAAGGAATTGGATCTCCTTATTATAGAGAATGTTGGAAATCTTGTCTGCCCTGCTGAGTTCAAGGTTGGTGAGAATATAAAAGTCATGCTCCTCAGTATTGCAGAAGGAGACGATAAACCTCTCAAGTATCCGCTCATGTTCGAGGAATCTTCTGCATTAATCTTAAACAAGATCGACCTTCTGCCTCATACAAACGCGAGCATCGAAAAAATCAGGAAGAATTCCCTGTCCTTGAACCCGAAACTGAAAATATTCGAGGTCTCATGCAGGACGGGTGAAGGCATAGGTAAATGGGTGAAATGGTTACAGTCACTCATCAAGTAATCAATGAATTCGAGAGTGAAGATATTTGTCAAAGGAATAGTTCAGGGAGTTGGCTTCAGACCTTTCGTTTATAGCCTCGCCAAATCTTTGAATCTCAAAGGCTACGTGTTGAATTCCTCCAAAGGTGTCACCATAGAGGTCGAGGGTGACAGCAGCAAAACCTTCGTTGAAAGGCTTACCCGTGAAGCTCCTCCGCTTTCACAAATCATGGATGTCGAGGTAGTTCCCATGCCCTATCATGGGTATGATGATTTCCAGATACTTAAAAGCAAGGATGAAGGGAGCTTTACCCTCATTTCCGCAGATGTATCAATATGTCAGGACTGTTTCCAGGAACTCCTTGACAGAAGTGACAGAAGATACCTCTACCCCTTTATTAACTGTACAAACTGCGGACCCCGATATACGATCACAAGGTCCGTTCCTTACGACAGGCCGAACACCACCATGTCCGTATTTCAGTTGTGT
>JBGPPR010000152.1:0-3832 GCA_041488675.1 Thermodesulfovibrionia bacterium | reverse complement strand
TATGAAGGACTTCCTTTTGCATTGACTCTCATGTCAATTCTTCTGGCTCATGAATTATCGCATTACGTTGCATCGAGGAAGCACAACGTGCAAGCTACCCTTCCTTACTTTATTCCCGCCCCCACACTGATTGGAACTTTCGGAGCCTTTATCAAGATGAAATCCCCTGTAACAACGAGAAAAGCACTTCTTGATATTGGGATATCAGGACCTCTTGCAGGATTTATAATATCGCTCATAGTATCTGTCATGGGGCTCTACCTTTCCAAGGTAATCCCGATTCAAGAAACAAAGGAAGCTCTCAGTCTTGGGGACTCTCTGCTTTTTTCAACCCTTTCTCAATTGATTCTCGATTACCAACCCGGTGCTCAGGATGTTCTCCTTCATCCTGTTGCCTTTGCAGGTTGGATAGGTTTCTTTGTGACATCCCTGAACCTTCTGCCTATTGGACAGCTCGATGGTGGACATGTTGCTTATGCACTCTTTGGTGAGAGGCATGCCTATCTCTCAAAACTGCTGATTCCCATACTATTCCTCCTTGGCATTTTCCTATGGGAAGGATGGGCCATCTGGGCGATTGTTTTGTTGATTCTCGGACTGAAACATCCTCCCATCTATCACAGTGAGGTTCCTCTGGACGGGAAAAGAAGATTCCTCGGATGGCTCGGATTCTTCATTTTCCTCATCACCTTTATACCCGAACCCTTCAAGTTTTCATAGTTTTATAACCATGTCTTCGTCCCCTTGCATAATTTAAACTCCTATTGTAGTATTAATAAAATTCCTACCGGAGAGAGGTTCATATGAAGATAATTCTGAAAGAAGACATCAAAAAAATTGGAAAAATGGGACAGATTGTGGATGTGGCAAATGGATATGCAAGAAATTATCTGGTGCCGAAGGGCCTCGCATTAGAGGCCAGTACTAAGAATATACGGTCGCTGGAACATGAAAAAAAGATTATTCAGGAAAAGGCCAAGAAGCTGAAAGATTCAGCCCAGGATATCGGATCCAGGATCTCCTCCATGACGCTGACGATCAAAGCAAAGGCTGGTGAGGAGGAAAAGCTCTTCGGTTCCGTGACAACCATGGATATCGCAGAAGCACTCCTTAATGAAGGGATCGAGATAGATAAAAAGAGAATTTCCCTTGAAGAACCGATAAAGAGGCTCGGTTCTTATTCTGTGCAGATCAAGCTTCATTCCGACGTATCAGTGCCGCTCAGCATTCAAATTGTCCAGGAATGAAAGAAGTAGAATCACAAATAGACAAGTTGCCTCCACAGAACGTAGAGGCTGAACAGTCCATCTTAGGCGCCATCCTTATTGATAACGAGGCACTGCCAAAAGCTCTTGAGGTCATCGACCTTGATGATTTCTACAAACAGTCTCACCGGAAGATATTTCAGGCAATGATTGAACTGTTTGAAAAAAGCGAACCTATAGATCTTATAACGCTGACGGATAATATGAAAAGGCGGGATGATCTGGACGCTGTCGGGGGTGTCTCCTATCTGTCATCCCTCGTGAATATGGTCCCCACGGCTGCAAATATAAAGTACCATTCGAAGATAGTCAGAGAGAAAGGTCTTCTGAGAAACCTCTTGAGATCAGCAACAGAGATTGCAAGCAGGGTATACGAAGACAATCTGGAAGCAGAGGAACTTGTAGACTACGCAGAGAAATCTATCTTCGATATTGCGGACAAGAGGATTAAGGCGTCCTTTGTAACATTGAAAGAAGTCATAAAGGGAAGTTTCGAGATGATCGAACATCTTTATGACAAGAAGGAGACAGTTACAGGAGTCCCTTCCGGCTTTAAGGACCTTGACAACCTGACGACAGGTTTTCAAAAGGGTGACCTTATTGTTATCGGAGGAAGGCCTTCAATGGGAAAAACTGCGTTTGCCCTCAATGTTGCGCAGCATGTCGGCCTTGAATCAAGGGAACCTGTTGCCATATTCAGTCTTGAGATGGCAAAAGAGCAGCTTGCGTTCAGGATGCTCTGTTCTGAGGCAATGGTGAACTCCAGCAGTATCAGAAAAGGGTTCATTCAAAAAGAAGACTGGCATAAATTGACGGCTGCCGCGAGTAGACTTACAGGAGCGCCAATCTTTATAGACGATTCATCGGGTATTACCGTTCTTGAGCTTCGGGCAAAGGCCAGAAGATTGAAAATGGAGCACGGTCTCAGCCTCGTAATTGTGGACTATCTTCAGTTGATGAGGAGCAGGGGAAGTTTCGAGAGACGTGAACAGGAAATATCCGACATATCCCGTTCACTCAAGGCTCTGGCAAAGGAATTGAGTGTTCCCGTTATCGCTGTTAGCCAGTTGAACAGAAGCGTGGAGCAGCGAAGGCCTCCGACGCCTATTTTAGCAGACCTCAGGGAATCAGGCGCAATCGAGCAGGATGCCGATGTCATAATTTTTCTTTACCGGGCTGAGGTGTATAACAAGGACAACTCGGCAAATAAAGGCGAAGCAGAAGTCATCATAGCAAAACAGAGAAACGGTCCGACAGGTATAATCAGGCTTGCGTTTAATTCAAGTTGTACGAGGTTTTTGAGCAGGGTTTTTGACAGGGAATATTCTGTATCATCGGAGGAAGAGGAAGCGTTTTGAAGAGGTCTCCCGCTGTTGCCGGCCAATTTTATCACGGTACTCCATTAAAATTACAGCAACAGGTTGAGAACTATATTGACAAAGGTGCGCGCAGGGAAAAGGTAATTGCCGTTGTCTCGCCCCATGCAGGTTTAATATATTCAGGTTCTGTTGCAGGAGCCGTTTATTCCTCAATAGACTTCCCGGAAACGTTTATTCTCATAGGGCCTAATCATACGGGTCTCGGTGCACAGGTATCCCTGATGGCTTCAGGTGAATGGGAGATACCGACAGGGGTTTTCCGTATTGATGAGAAGATCTCCCACAAAATTTCCGTGTACGCTCCCAACGTGACGAAAGATATCAAGGCACATATGTTTGAGCACTCTTTGGAAGTGCAGCTTCCGTTTATTGCATATTTCTCAAAGGAGGTAAAGATAGTACCGATCATTATCCTTTCAGCTACTGTTGAGGAGTGCAGGATGATCGGGGAGGGCATAGCAAGGGCGGTGAAGGATATCGGTTCGTCCGTCGTCATTGTGGCAAGCTCAGACATGAGTCATTACGTGCCTGATGAGATTGCAAGGAAAAAGGACAGTAAAGCCATAGCCAGGATACTCTCCCTTGATCCTGAAGGCCTCTATGAAATAGTAGGAAAAGAGAGGATATCCATGTGCGGGTATATCCCGGTTACCATAATGCTTTATGCAGCAGGGGCACTTGGTGCACAGTCGGCACGACTGATCAAGTATGCGACCTCTGCAGAAGTAAGCGGCGATTATGACCATGTCGTGGGATATGCAGGAATTGTACTGAGGTAGAAAAAACTGTGGGAGAAGGATTCGACGATAGAAGAAGGTGCAAAAGGTACGGCATTAAGGGGATTCGGGGGAATGTGCGTTTTCTTGCCGACCTGAAACTCATTAACATCAGCGTTGTTGGAGCAGCCATTGAAACGAGCAAGAGGCTCGATTTAAACAGAGAATATAAATTCATGATTGATTATAAAGGTACGCCTTTGGAGGCCAGGGGACTCGTGGTATGGTCTCAGTTAGTCCATGGAGAGAAGACAAAAGAGGGGGACGTAGTCAATACTGTTCGGCATGTAAATTGTTTGCAAAATCAGACAGGGCTACAATGCACAGCAAAACAAGTAAAAGGCAGTTAATGCGGTTGTTATTTTTATAGGAAGACACCGACCAGCAATACTTTAAAGACATTAATATTTGC
>JBGPPR010000151.1:0-3848 GCA_041488675.1 Thermodesulfovibrionia bacterium | reverse complement strand
ATGGAGAAGCTCCCCAGGGCAAATCCTCTAACTTCGCCTGTTTCTTTCAGTGATGTTGAATCTGCTATCCGTGAACAGGACTGGGAAAAGACCGCGATCTTGTTGGCCACATTTTATGAACAGAAGGGAGGAGAAGATCTGTCACGTCGATTTTTGCTCCTCGGGAGCGGTTACCTGAACGATTCATTGGGCCATTCGTTCTCGTGTACCGCCTTTATTCTCTTGAAGATGATGAAGCACATTAACCATGATCCATGGCCGGCGCTGGCAACTTTATCCAATTTCTTCTGTAAAGCTCAATTCCATACCACTCCCTCTTTACGGAAATCGAAGGATTTCTATGAAGATGAAACCTTATACCATCAAATGCTACGGGCAACTCATGGGCTGGGAATAATAAAGATGCACCATACGATCACCCGTTACGCCATAGAGCGAACGCGCCATTTCTTCAGCGAAGAAGAATACAATCATATGATCGGGGCGTGGATTGCGTTTATGGAAAACAGGAGAGAGGAGCAAGTTGCCCAGAATCGTCACGGTATGGAGCCAGCGATTGATTACACTCGTTTCTATGAAATCTTTTCCAGGCAGGAAGCGAAACCCGTGGTGGCAGCATTGAGCGGAATGATTTCTTCAAAAGAAGGCCGTCAGCAGCTGGGCCGTTTTCTCATCAAAGGTTTATGCGACCAGTACCCAGGCCACTACGATCCCCACTGCCTCACAGGTCTTGGGTCAGCTCTATGGGTGATAGAGCAGTATTGGAATCGACCCCCTATTCCTCTTAATTCCCTTTTCCAATATTTAGACTTTTACTTCGACAGCATAAAGTCCAAGAGCTCGGGATCAGTCTAAAAGGATGAAACATGATATACATTGATCATGGCAAGAGTGAGATGAGGATACGAATGAATAGGCGAAAAGAAATGAGGATCTGTAATGAAGAAAAGTAAGCATTCCTTATTCCGTGTGATCATCACAGGTCCTTCAATTGCTAAAGAGGCAATGGAACTTCTTTCAAAAACTTGCAATGCTGAGTATGTAGGGTCATACCCGAAACCTTCTGAACTCGCACTCAAACTTCATCATGAAAAAACGGACGCCCTCATTGTCCGAACAGGGGAAATTACCGCAGAGGTTATCAAGGCCTCACCTAATCTGAAGGTTATCACAAAACATGGTATAGGCGTTGACAATATCGATGTAAGGGCGGCCACCGGATTAAAAGTCCCTGTTATGATCACGCCTTTTGCGAATTACGAATCAGTTGCTGAACATACCTTAGGATTAATATTGGCTCTCGCAAAAGACATTCCAAGACTGGATAGCCGGATTCGTCAAGGTCATTGGGATAAGTCTGATTCCCGAGGTGTGGAACTCTGTTACAAGACGTTGGGTCTCATCGGGTTCGGTCGAATCGGTCGTCGCGTAAGGGAGTTAGTAGCTCCTTTGCAAATGAAAATTCTTGTTTACGACCCCTTTCTAAACCCCAATGAAGTGCTACCCGACGTTACAAGAGTAAAAAAAATAGAGCCATTGCTGAAATCCGCTGATATCATAAGTCTTCATTGCCCCCTGACTGAACAAACGAGGCATTTAATCAGTAAAAATGAACTGCAGATGATGAAAAAGACGGCCTGGTTGATCAACACCGCAAGAGGTGAAGTGGTTGATGAGGAAGCCTTGATTGCCGCGCTTAAAAAGGGGGAAATAGCAGCTGCAGGTATTGATACATTTAATAAAGAACCTCCGGAAAACATCCATCTTTTATGCCGTGCAGGTAAAACCATTCTCACCCCTCACATAGCAGGCACTACCGAAGAATCATTCAAAAGAATGGGAGTCGATGCAGCTAAAAATGTCTTAACTATTCTCAAAGGGGAAAGACCGGATAAAAGATGTGTGGTTAACCCAGAAGTTTTTGAAGGTGAGTAGTTAAGAATAAAGGGAGACTCCCTTTCTTTTTTATTTTAGAAGCTTCAACCGGTGAACCACCGATGATCCATTAGCCTCAAGAAAATCTCGTTGAGCCACCCGTAGGACCGCAGGAAGAAGTGGACTCAGACCCTTTTGAAGAGGAGAAGCTGGAAAGAATCTTTTTGGGCTTTCCTTCTCCACAATAGGGACATTTCAGCGAATCTCCCTTTTCATTTATTTTCTGAATCTTTTCAAAAATCTCCCCACATTTTCGACATTGGTACTCATAGACTGGCATCTCTTACTCCTTTTACAAATTAGCATAGCGCTTGGCGCATAGAGCATAGAGTTTTTTAGTAATTAACGCTATGCCCTCTGCACTATGCACCTTGCGAGGTTACTTCGTATCCAGCATCTGTGATGGCTTTCTCGATTCGATTCGAAGTAACTTCCTTCACATTATCAAATCGGACCTCTCCTTTTACAAGGTCTACCTGAATATTTTTAATCCCTTCCAGTTGACTCAATGCTTTCGTAACCGACATCACACAATGCTGACAACTCATCCCTTTCACTTTTAATATAGTTGCCATTTGGTTTTCCTCCCTTCCTTACGACTACTACCTTTTTAAGGAAATTTCTTCTCGTCAACCCATTTTTTATACATTAATCTGGATACCGCTATGCTCTATGCGCTATGCATATCTTATCTTAGGCCCAGTCAATATATCGTGAGATAGCTTTTTGGAAGTCTTTTAGGCCTTCTCCTTGCTTGACACTGAACCCTTTCTGAGTCTTCTCCAGACATTCTTCCATATAGCTTTGAACAATGACCGTCCCGACCTTCTTGATAGCGGCTGTGGCAGCAACGACCTGAGTGAGTACCTCTGGACAGGGGATCTCTTCTTCGACCATCCTCTGAATGCCACGAATTTGACCTTCGATCCTCCTCAACCTGAGCAATACATCCTTTTTGGGTCTCTCTTTTTCCATATACTATACCCCCCTATGGTATAATATCATTTTATCCACTCCCAATCCTTTTGTCAACCCTTCGACCTAAAATCATTTTCATTGACAATTGGGAGACGATCTATTATTAAGTTTAAAAAATCACTCAACAGGAAAGAACAAGGCGATGATCCGTTTTGAATATCTTGAGCCCACCAACCTCCAGGAAGCCATCACGATTTTAACTCGCCACGGGAACCAGGCTAAGGTGCTTGCCGGGGGCACGGATCTTCTGACGCAACTGAAAGAGCGCACTCTTAAGCCTTGCTTTGTGGTAAACATCAAGCGCCTCACCGGGCTGGAGGGTATCATCCACACTCCGGGCAAAGGAATCATAATAGGAGCTATGACCACCATCCGCACCCTCGAGACCTCCTCCCTGCTGAAAGAGAAATATCCTGCTCTGGCACAAGCTGCTCACCTCCTGGGCTCCCCCCAGGTTCGAAACCTGGCTACTATCGGAGGCAATCTGTGTAACGCAGCTCCTTCTGCTGAGACTGCACCTCCCCTCCTTTCCTTCTCCGCTTCCGTCCGTATTACTGGTCCCAAGGGGGAAAGAATCCTTCCTCTTGAATCTCTCTTCACGGGGCCAGGAGCAACAGTTCTTCAAGATGGGGAGTTGCTTACAGAACTCTCCCTTCCTGAGCCCCCTCCAGGAATGGGTTCTGTCTATCTCAAGCACTGCCCTAGAGGTTCTATGGATATTGCTATAGTGGGGGTGGCGGTTATGGTGGCTCTGTCCTCAGTGGATGGTAAGGTTGAGGAGTGCCGCATGGGTCTGGGTGCAGTAGCCCCTACCCCTTTTAGAGCCAAAGGAGCAGAAGAACTGCTCCGGGGTAAAAAGCCCACGGAGCTTCTGGTGCAAGAGGTGGCCCAAAAAGCCGCAGCGGAAGTGAGCCCTATCTCCGACATCCGCGGTT
>JBGPPR010000150.1:0-3882 GCA_041488675.1 Thermodesulfovibrionia bacterium | reverse complement strand
GAAGCACTCATGAAGAGCGAGGCCCGTCTTTCCGAGGCGGAGAGAATTGCTCTGTTGGGCAACTGGGAATGGGACATTGCAAATGATTCAGTAAGCTTGTCGAATGAACTCTATCAAATTTTTGCTAAGAAGCCCGAAGAATTTCATCCAACTTACGAATCTTTCCTGAATCTTGTCCATCCCGATGATCTGGAAAATGTAAAGGATTCCATAAGAAAAGCGGTTCGTAAGAGAAAACCATTTGATACGGATTTTCGGTTTATTAGAGGCGACGGAGCTGTCAGGGTGATGCATGCCCGGGGAGAGATCGTTTATGATCTTTCAGACACGCCCTTTCTTGTGAAAGGAACAGGACAGGACATTACCGACCGTGTGAGAGCAGAGGAGGCCTTGCAGGAGAGTGAAGAACGTTATCGCATGCTCGTTGAGACGATGAATGAAGGATTGGGAATGGATGACGAGACTGGTTTGCTGGTTTATGCCAATGACAGACTTTGTGAAATGCTGGGTTATTCACAAGAGGAAATAATTGGCCGTCCTGTCTTGAGCTTCATGGATGACAAAAATAGAAACATCATAAAAGAACAGATAGAGAGGCGGAAACAAGGCGAGAGTGAGTCCTACAAACTTGAATGGACTAAGAAAGACGGACAGAAAGTTATAACACTCATGTCTCCGAGGGGAATTTTTGATGCGAACGGCGAGTACAAAGGCAGTTTCGCAGTTATTACCGACGTTACCGAAAAACTCAGGCTTGAGTCCATTGCAGAGGCGGTTAACACCATGAACAATATTAGTTTCATCTTCTCAGGGATAAGGCATGAGATTGGTAACCCTGTCAACTCAATTAAAATGGCACTGAGCGTCTTGAAACAGAATATAGATTCCTATTCCAAAGAGACGGTAAGACAATATGCGGATCGCATGCTCTCAGAGATATTAAGGATGGAATATCTGCTGAAAGCCATGAAGAACTTCAACATGTATGAGACCCTGGAGCTTATGGATGTGAACATGACGGCCTTCATGGATAAACTCCTTTCCCTGGCAGTTGACGATTTTGCGAAGAAAGGAATACGAATCGAAACAGATATTCCAGAGACATTGTGGGCATATGCAGATCCGAGAGCGCTACACCAGGTGTTGCTGAATATTATGACTAACGCCTCTGATGCCCTTGAAGGGAGAGAAAACCCGCATATTAAGATCAGCGTACTAAAGATGGCAGATATGGTAGATATAAGAGTTGAAGACAATGGCAGCGGCATGTCGGAAGAGCAGCAAGAAGATCTCTTCAAACCTTTTTATACCACGAAATCAAAAGGTACCGGGCTTGGTCTTGTCATCACGAAAAAGATGATCACGAAGATGAAAGGTCTTATCGAGGTAGTTAGCGAGAAGAATAGAGGTACGATCGTTGATCTCTTTATCCCAGGGGGGATCAGTGAAGAGGCTTGATCTGACGTTGCCGTTTTCCTGGATTGTCTTTTCTGTCATTCTGCACTTGATGCGGAATCCAGAGTTACTCAGTATCATTTCCGGACGTCGAGAATCTATTTCTCATTTTGTCATTCCCGCTCGTCGGGAATCTTTCTTAGCAAGGATTCCGGACCCGGAATGACAATAACAGGAGTGCTGTAACACCTAAATGAAACCGGAATCCCTCAATAAAACATTCCTGATTATCGATGACGATAAGATATTCAGCGATACTATCAAAAGCTATCTAACAAAAAAGGGACTGGACGTTTTTACTGCCAATACTGGAAGGGAAGGCGTCGACATCTGCTCGCAAAAAAAGATAGATGTTGTTCTCCTGGATCAAAAACTTCCCGATGGCGCAGGACACTCCTTTTGCCCCTCTATCCTGAAACATAACGAGAAGACAAAGATAATCTTCATTACTGCCTATCCCAGCTTCGAGGGCGCCGTAAAGGCTATCAAGGCCGGAGCTCACGACTATCTTTCAAAACCCTTCGAGCTTGAAGAACTGAATCTGGAAATAGAACAGGCTTTCAGGACTATAGAGCTGGAGAAGGTTGAACAGCTCCATCAATACAAGATCGACAAGGAGAGCGAAGAAACTGTACTCATTGGTTCTCAAGGAGGACTTTCCGATATTGCGAGGCTTGTAGACCTTGCCGCCTCTTCACTGGATGCGCCTGCGCTGATAACAGGCGAAACAGGCACCGGCAAAAATGTTGTTGCAAAAGCTATTCACTATGGGAGTCCGCTCGGGAAGGCGCCCTTCATCAGTATAAACTGTGCAGCCCTTCCTGAGAACCTTATAGAGGCGGAACTTTTTGGTTACGAAAAAGGTGCTTTTACCGGAGCAACGATGAGCAGGAGAGGTATCTTCGAAATGGCAGAGGGAGGCACCCTCTTCCTCGATGAAATAGGAGAGATGCCTATGCACCTTCAGACGAAATTGTTAAGTGCCATAGAAGATAAGAAGATAAAAAGGATCGGGAGTGAATCGATAGTACCGGTGAACGTCCGGATTATAGCAGCTACCTGTGTTGACCTTGAAAATGCAATCGGCAAGACTTTCAGGAAAGAGCTCTACTACCGTTTGAGCGTGATCAGAATACACATACCCCCATTAAGAGAAAGGCGCCAGGATATTCTTGTACTCTGTGACTATTTTCTCGCAAAAATGTCCAGGGGGCATGAAGAGGAACTTTCTGACTCCGAAATAGAAAAACTCGTGCAGTATGACTGGCCCGGCAATGTGAGGGAATTAAAGAATATTTTGGAGAGAGCTGTCCTCCTTCAAAAAGGTTCTTCTATTAAACCCTCAGAGTTTCTGGCAAGAGTGAATCAGCAATCGTCATTGAAAGTCGCTGCCTGCGTGAGTCCTGACAATGAAATTACAACACTGGATGAGATGGAAAAGACCTACATAAAATGTGTTCTCGAAAAACTTTCCAACAACTATACCCAGACAGCCAAGGCCCTCGGAATATCACTATCAACCCTTAAAAGAAAAATCAACAGCTACGTGCTGAAATAAGTATTTTTCGTTGTCATTCCGGCTCGACCGGTCTACGACTCATCGAGAATCCTTCTTTAAAAAGGTTCTTGAGGAAATTGTGTAGATACATCTTGAAATAACATTTTTTTAACCCCGCTTTCGCCAAGACCATCTTCTCATATTCCCCTCTTTGGAAAAGAAGGGCAAAGGGAGATTTTTAAATCAAACGCACAAACATTTATTTTTAAAATCCCCCTCCATCCCCTCGGTTGCGAGTCGTACCGACCTTTGCTAAAGGTGGATAGTTTGAATAATCTTGAATTTGTAGGGTAAATACCTACGAAGAAATCAGACAAAAACGGACACTTTTTTTATCCATCTTAATTTACTATCTATCTAATAGCTGTTTCAGCGGAAGCTCAGCAAAGTCCCAAGCCCGGGAGGGAAGCTCATGAAGCATGTTCTTATCGTCGAGGATGAAAAGACATTCCAGCTCACTCTTCTTGATGGTCTTCGCAAGTATGAACAGGATTTTCGGGTCCTGACTGCAGAAAACGGTAAAGTCGCCAGGGAGGTTTTAGAAACACTGCCCGTTGACCTTGTTGTGACAGACCTGAAAATGCCCGGAATGGATGGCTTTGAGCTTTTGTCCCTCATCAGAAAAAATCATCCTTATGTTCCTGTTATTGTAATGACTGCTTTTGGTAACTCTGAGCTCGAGAAATGGCTCCAATCCGTGGGCGTCTTCGCCTATCTTGAAAAGCCTATTGATTTTACAGAGTTGACAAACAAGATTTTGAGCGCCTTGGCATTGAAAAGTGGAACAATATAATAAAACTGAAACAGACTGTTTGTCCATTATGAACTATTCATAATGAACAGGTTAGTGAACTTCCTTCCAGGTATAT
>JBGPPR010000149.1:0-3884 GCA_041488675.1 Thermodesulfovibrionia bacterium | reverse complement strand
ATAGTAACGGATCTTCCGATTCCTCAACGAGAACCTCGATTAATTCCTTTGATGCAGTCGAAAAATCTATTCCCAGAAGTTTTTGTTCTTCCATCTCAAACTCCTTTTCACGTTAAGAGCATAGAGCTAAGAGCATAGAGCTAAGAGCACTTATTTAATAGCAGAAAGCTATGCTCTATGCTATAGGTTTTTCCATGTATAAGAAATATTCTATGTTACCGCTCCTTCCGGGAAGAGGTGATTGAAAGACTCCGATTGTCCTGAGGCCGAAGTCTTCCAATGCCTTCCGGATGTTTTCAATGGCCTTTAACCTCTTTGCTTCTTCCCTGACAATACCGCCTTTCCCTACTTCCCCTTTGCCTACCTCAAATTGCGGTTTTACAAGAGCAAGAATCCGACCTTCTTCCTTGATAAATCCCAGAACCGCAGGAACGACCTTGGTCAGAGAAATGAAGGAAACATCCATCGCAACCAGGTCAATATTACGGTTTGTGAGGTCTTGAAACTCCCTGCCTTTGAATTGTTCCCCTTGCTCTCTGATTATCTTATCGAGGTATCTTGCATTCAGTCTTTCCATGGGCACAACTCTCGGGTCGTTTCTTAAAGGCCATGCAAGCTGTCCGTATCCCACATCTATGCAGTAAACTCTCTGAGCCCCCTTTTTTAACAAACAGTCTGTAAAACCGCCTGTACCTGAACCAACATCCATGATAGTCTTCCCTGTGACGTCTATGTTAAAAAAATCGAGTGCGGCTTCAAGCTTGATGCCACCCCTGCTGACGTAGGGCATGACTTCTTCCTTGAGTAATATCTCTGAAGTATCGCTGAAAGGGGTACCGGGCTTCGTTATCTTTTTTCCGTCAACGAATACCTTCCCCTCCATGACGAGCGCTTTCGCAAGTTCTCTGCCTCTCACGAGCCCTCTAAAGACGAGAATCTTATCCAATCTTTCCTTCAATGGCTGGATAAAAGTTAAGAGTTTAAAGTTCTAAGAGTTAAGAGTTCTAATGACATAACTTTTCACTTTCAACTTTCAACTTTAGCTGCAATCTGCTATAAGAATTCTGAGACAACCTTTCCTGTTTCTAAATGTGACTCTTTCAAGAAAGCCAGTACAGCCTGATATATTCCTTCCTCATCGAGTCCGTATTTTTTTCGCAGTTCATCCTGCCCGCCCTGGCAAATAAATTCATCCGGCAACCCGAGCCTGCGGACCTTCACATGCGGGATTTCTTCATCATTTAGGAACTCGATCACGGCACTGCCAAAACCACCGGTAAGGGTATTCTCTTCCACCGTGATTATTTTCTTGATCCTTGAAGCTATTCCGATCAAGAGATTGCGATCCAGGGGTTTCACAAAGCGGGCGTTCACAACCATTGCGCTCACGTTTTCCTTATCGAGCCTCTCTGCAGCAGACAGGGCCGGGTAAGCCGTATTACCAAGAGCTATTATCGCAATCTCCTTGCCATCCTTAAGGACTTCAGCCTCTCCAATGTGGAAAGGCATATATGAAGAATAAGGGATAGAAGATACCTTTGCTCTCGGGTAGCGTATGGCCGATGGACCGGTATGGTGCAGAGCAAGCTCAAGCATGACCCTCAGTTCAAAAGGATCTTTAGGCGCCATCACTACAATGTTCGGAATATGTCTGAGATATGACAGGTCCAAAAGCCCATTATGGGTGGGTCCATCTTCTCCGACAATGCCTGCCCTGTCGATTGCGAAGACAACAGGGAGGTTCTGCAGACAGACATCATGGACAATCTCATCATAGGCTCTCTGTAGAAAGGTTGAGTAGATAGCCACGACAGGTCTCAACCCCTGCGTTGCAAGCCCTGCTGCGAAGGTTACTGCATGGGGTTCAGCAATGCCCACATCATAGAATCTATCAGGGTATTTTTCTGCGAACTGTTGGAGGCCGGTACCTTCTTTCATCGCTGCTGAAATAGCAATGATCCTGTTATCCTGGGCAGCAAAGTCTGTCAAGATGTTGCCAAATGTTTCACTGTAGGTTGCACCGCCTTCTGTTATAGGAGATCCCGTTTCGACTTTGAAGGGTCCGACACCGTGGAATAAAGACGGCCTTTTCTCTGAGAATTCATAACCCCTTCCTTTTCTTGTGACGGCGTGTATCAGTGTGGGTGATTTTGCTCCCTTTATCCTTTTGCAGGTCTCCATCAGAAGTTCCAGGTTATGACCATCTATAGGGCCAATGTAATTAAATCCCAATTCTTCAAAAATGATCCCGGGAAGGAAAAGTCCTTTCATCAACTCTTCTGTCCTCTGGGCTATCCTTGCGGCCCTCTTCCCCAGTTTCGGAATTCCCTCGAGAAAGGCTTTTGTTTCTCTTCTGAATTTCTGATAGAACTCTCCCGTTAGTATTCTGTTAAGGTATGCAGAGAGCGCGCCAACATTCTTTGATATAGACATTTCGTTGTCGTTTAAGATGACGATAAGGTCCTTCTTGAGGTGACCTGCATTGTTCAGTCCTTCGAAGGCGAGCCCTGCAGACATTGCTCCGTCACCGATGACAGCCACTACCTTGAAATTCTCTTTTTTCTTATCTCTCCCCTCGATTATCCCGAGGGCGGCTGATATAGAGGTCGAACTATGTCCGGTGCCAAAGGCGTCATGTTCACTCTCATTTCTTTTTGGAAAGCCGGAGATACCTCCATATTGTCTGAGAGTTGGAAATCTTTTATACCTTCCTGTGAGAAGTTTATGGGGATAACATTGATGACCCACATCCCAAATGATTTTATCCACCGGCGAATTAAATACATAGTGGAGAGCAATTGCCAGTTCTACTATTCCAAGATTCGAGGCGAGATGGCCTCCATGGACAGCTACCTCTTTTATAATCATCTCCCGTATTTCCTTTGCGAGAACCTTGAGTTCTGCAACTGAGAGATTCTTGAGATCCGATGGCCCCTTGATCGATTCCAGATACATCAGACTCTCCTTTGTACGAGATAGCGGGCGATCTCACTCAACGGGTCTGCATCAGAAGAGAATAATGCAAGTGCATCTATCGCCTCCGCGACCAAATTTTCGGCTTCTTGTCGTGACTTCTCAATTCCATAAAATGCCGGATAGGTCATTTTCTTCATTTTAGCATCTGAACCTGCTGCTTTTCCAAGTTCCTCGGTGTTGCCTTCAACATTAAGGATATCGTCAGTAATCTGGAAGGCAAGTCCAATCCTCTCTCCATAATTTGTGAGGGACTTCGAAATATTTTCATCGCTGTCAGCCAGTATGCCACCGATTTTTACAGAAGCCGCGATAAGGGCTGCTGTTTTGTGAAGGTGGATGAAAGCAAGGGTATCTCTGTCAGGTTCGGAGTTCTCTGATGATATGTCAAGGGCCTGTCCTCCCACCATTCCGTGGACTCCCGCAGAAAGCGCAATTTCTCTTATCATTCTTAACAGGGAAGATGGTTTTATCCCGTTGCGATCCCCCTTTATAAGGGGGGAATTAAAGGGGGGTAGGGGGGGATTACTTGTCAGCATTAAGAACGCCTCTGTAAGGAGTGCATCACCCGCGAGAATCGCTATGGCTTCTCCAAATACTTTATGGCTTGTCGCTTTCCCTCTTCTCAGATCGTCATTATCCATAGAAGGCAGGTCATCATGGATGAGCGAGTAGGTATGTATGATCTCGAGGGCTGAAGCATACGGGATGATACTTTCGGGGTCTCCTCCACATGCCTTGTACGCCGAAAGTGCGAGAATGGGGCGGATTCTCTTTCCTCCTGCAAAGAGGGAATATCGCATCGCCTTGTGTAGTAGCGAAGGTTCAACAGGAATGCTGAAATATGATTCTAAATAAGAATCAATGAGTGCGCGTTTTTCTTTGAGATATTTCTCAATGTCCATTTCTTT
>JBGPPR010000148.1:0-3910 GCA_041488675.1 Thermodesulfovibrionia bacterium | reverse complement strand
GCAAGGGAGCAATTCCACGAAGGTCAGCCTGTTGATACGGGAGAGCTGTCTATCGGCGATCTGGTATTCTTCAGGACCTATGCCCGCTTTCCTTCACATGTAGGGATCTATCTCGGAGATAACCTATTCATTCATGCCTCATCAAGGGGGAAAAGGGTTACGATAGACAGCCTCACAGAACCTTTTTACATCAAAAGATTTATAGGAGCGAAAAGGGTTATAGGAGAAGATACCTTAGGCGGAGGATAACGGTTTTCTTAATCCATCCCATACATAACTTTTCCCATGTCTGATATATCATATCCTCCAAGACCTACTACCATCTCTCTGAATTCCGCATCTTCCCTTATAATCTTAACAAGATAGCGAACCATCTCGGTTTCAAAGAATTCTCCGGGAATGGCAAGGTCATACCTTTCTTTTGCAACAGGAATAAAATCGAGTCCAAGGGCTCTTGCAGACGCAAGGATTGCAAGGCCGGCATCTGCAACCCCGGTAAGCACTGCAGATGCGACACCCATATGGGTATATTCCTCCCTCTCATATCCTTTAACATTTTCCGGTTTTATCCCGAGTTCCCTTAAGCATTTGTCTGTGAGAAGCCTTGTCCCTGCGCCTGTTTGCCTATTTACAAAAACAACATCATCTCTCGTTAAATCTTCGAAGCCTCTTATGTTTTTTGGATTGCCTTTAAGCACAAGAAGGCCCTGTTCTCTATGGACAAGATTTATAAGGATAATCTTTTTATCCGAAAGAAGTTTTTTGATAAAAGGAATATTGTACTCTCCTGTCTCTTCATCAAGGAGATGCGTTCCTGCCAGATGAGCCTCACCCCTCTTCAACGCCATCAGACCACCCATGGAGCCTACATGGGCAGAAGAAAGGGACTGTCTGGGATACCTTTTCTTTAATACATTAGCAAGCAGATCCAGGGCATTATCATGACTTCCGATACAAACAATGGTATTTTCGATGTCTGTTGGAGTTCTTATGAGCTCCACATCAATCTCTGTCCCTGTTCCTATACCTTCAGACATTGCAGGTATCCTGACAAAGCCGTCAGCACGCACCAGTGACATGAGTACGCCGGCACCACGACTCACGGGAGTTGCAATGAAATTATGTCCCACCTTACCTACTTTTACCCTGATGAATTCTTCATGTCCAAGCGAAGAAGCAAGCTGTCTCGACAATTTTGCCCTGATCTTTGGAGGTTCTTCTGCCTCAATGCCTTGCCATTTATATATAAGAGGTTTTGCAAACAACTGGAATGTTATATATGCGGACACAGGGTAGCCGGGGATTCCGAGCACTGGTTTACCATTCACCCATCCGAGGATGACAGGCTTTCCAGGCTTAATATTAACCCCATGGAGTATTACCTCTCCAAGCTCTTTTATGGCCCCTGCAGTAAAGTCTTCGGAACCGGCAGACGCGCCTGCATTGACAACGACCAAATCCCCTATATTCAGAGCATCAAGAATTGCCTTCTTTATTTCATCGAATCTGTCAGGCACTATTCCGAACCTCACAGGCTCTCCACCCCACTCGGAGACAAGACCACTCAGTATTCTCGAGTTGTATTCGATAATGTCCCCCCTCTTTAACTCGGTACCAGGTTCCACAATCTCAGTACCTGTCGGTATAATGACAACCTTTGGCTTCCTCCTAACCGTCACTTCGGTATGTCCGCCGGCGAGCATTGCACCGAGATCGACAGGCCGGATCCTGTAATTTTCGGGAAGTATCAATTCCGTCGCCACAATGTCTTCACCGATCACCCTCACATTCTGCCAGGGTGTCGCAGGTGCAATAATCTCAATGTGTTCATTCAGAGTTTCTCGTTCGGAGCTCTCTGCTCTTTGCTCTTTGCTCTTTGCTCTGACGACATTCACATCTTCTATCATAATTACAGCATTGAAACCATCGGGTAGAGGATCACCCGTATCAACATAGACAGTCTGTTCACCAATAAGGAGTCTCTTGGGATTCGTTTCTGAAGCGCCAAACGTATCAGCAAACCTGACGGCATAACCATCCATTGCAGATGAATGGTAGAAAGGAGAAGAGATTTTTGCGATTACTGCCTCTGCAGTAACCCTTCCGAGAGAGTCTTTAACCTGGACAGTTTCGCCTGAAAAAGGTCGTCCGGTTCCCTCAGATTCAATCTTTCTCAGCCACTTTCCCAGAGCTTCAGCTAAGGGTGTACCCTCAAGGTAGATTTCTCGGGACATTATTCCTTAACGAGTAACCTCTTTATCATGGACTTTAATTCACCGAGGTCTGATGACTTTACAATGTAAGCTTCCGATGCCCACACGGAAAAATCATCCCTGTAATCATAAGCTGTTGACATAATGATGGGCAACTTTGGTTTCTTCTCCTTCATCTGACGCAGGAGATGGATACCATCTACATCGGGCAACCGGATATCGAGTGTAACAATGTCAGGGTTCTCACTCTCAAACATCTTCATTGCTTCCACTCCGTTCCCCGCAACAACAACTTCGTAGCCCTCTTCGGTGAGCTCCTCCTTGTAAAGCCTTTGAATATGCAGGTCATCATCTACAACGAGTATCTTCATTTTGCTCCCCCATTTCACTCCTCACCCTCTAAAGGCAGGAAGACCTTAAAAGTGCTTCCTTCGTGAGGTTTGCTTTCAACTTCGATCCTTCCATTATGCTTCTCTATTATTTTGTGGCTGATCGTCAGTCCAAGACCGGTATTGCCGGAACCTTTGGTAGTAAAAAAAGGATCAAAGATAAACGGCAGGATTTCCTCCGATATGCCGCAACCCGTATCTTTAATTCCGATAACAGCATAGTCATTCTCAATAGCTGTTTTCACAATAATTGCACCATCGCGTCCAATAGCATGGATAGCGTTTGAAAGGATATTAAGCAGGGCTTCTCTGACATTGCCCGGATCCATCGATACTTCCAACGGTGCGTTAAGACTCTTAAGAAGGATTATCTGCTTTTCATCAAGCTCCGATTTCATTACCGCCGTTACTGCTTCCATAAGAGAATCAACACTTACCATTCGTTTTTCAAGACTTACTCCCCTCACATAAGCAAGAATCTCACTGAGAATCTTCTCCAGTCCTGCAACTTCTCCGGCAATAATGCCGGCATACTCCTTGAGATCTCCTTCAAGATGTTTCTCGAGTCTCCGTGCAAATCCCCCGATCGAAACAAGGGGATTTCTGATATCATGTGCCACCCTTGCCGCAACTTCTCCGAGCGCAGCCATCCTCTGCGCCATAATTAGTTGTTTCTGCAGTTTCTTAATTTCTGTTATATCTCTTGCAACATGGACGGTACCGATAAATTCTCCCGCGCTATCAAATATCGGGGAACTTGAAGTAAGGAATGTTCCTCCCAGGTAAGGCTCGTCGAGTTCTCCGACATAAGGTTTTCCTGTTTTAACCGTTTTATGGTGAGGGCATTGCTGTCGTGGTTCGTTTCTCCCGTGAAAAACTTCATAACATTTCTTCCCGATAATTTCTTCTACGGGTTTCCCCAACTTCTCGCTCACGGCCCTGTTGATTTTCGTGAGTACATAATCCTTTGTTGAAGAAAAGACCATATCAGATATGGAATCAAAAATATTTTTCATCTCCTGTTCAGCAAGGGCAACCTGCTCGAAAAGTCCCGCGCTCTCCACAACGCTCGCTACCTGGTTTGAAAAGGCGCTCAAAAACCTCATATCCTCATCGAGGATAAGCCTTCTGTTGAAATGGTTGTCAACCCAGATAATACCGATCACCTTATCTCTTGAAATCAGCGGTGCAACTGCATATGCCTGTGTGCCCAACTGCTGAGTCAGAACAAAATCAGAGAAAGGTTCTGCTCTTACATCCTGAACATTAAAAGACCTCCTCTCTTTAACCGCTTTCGTAAGGATTACG
>JBGPPR010000147.1:0-3911 GCA_041488675.1 Thermodesulfovibrionia bacterium | reverse complement strand
TACAGCATCATGGTTGATCCGATGACCTCCTGTGGCTGCTTTGAGTGCATCCTATCTATCATTCCTGAAGCGAATGGCGTCATGATTGTCCAGAGAGGGCATACTGATATGACCCCTATAGGGATGAAATTTTCAACCTTGGCAGGCAGCGTCGGTGGAGGCACACAGAACCCGGGATTTATGGGCATTGGTAGAAATTTTATCGTCAGCAAGAAGTTCCTTTATGGTGATGGTGGGATTAAGAGAATCGTATGGATGACGAAGAACTTGAAAGAAAGCCTTAAAGAGGCATTCGATAAGAGAGCCGATGAAGAAGGGATACCAGACCTTCTCGATAAAATAGCGGATGAGACCATATGTGAAGATTCAGAGAAGCTTTTAGAGTTCCTTACGAGTGTTGGGCATCCGGCACTCGAGATGGAGCCTATGTTATAAATGTAGCCCACCCTTTAGTGTGCGTTGAATCGCAGGCTAAAGCCTGCGGCTACCAATATGAAGTGGAGGTTATATGAATAAGGTAATAAAGAGCGCAAATGAGGCATCAGAGCAGATAATAGAATGGGGTGAATCCCATGGACTGGAAACATGTTTCGAGAGGGCTGAGAGACTGAAACCCTGCCCTATAGGTGCCGCGGGTGCCTGCTGTAAAGTCTGCCACATGGGACCTTGCAGATTTGTTGGTTCCAATGCGGAGGAGGAGGCAAGGGGAGTCTGCGGAGCAACGCTACCTACGGTTGCTGCAAGGAATCTCTTGAGAATGGCTGTAGCAGGGGCGGCAGCTCATTCAGACCATGCAAGGGATATGGCTTTTATTTTACTCGCCGTTGCCGATGGAGAAACAAAGGATTTCCGGGTAACGGACGTGAGAAAACTTTATAAGGTTGCGGAGATACTCGGTGTCAATTTCGGCAGCGGAAGAACCGTCAACGATGTCGCAAGAGATGTAGCTCTTAAGCTCCTTGAGGATTTTGGCAGGCAAAAGGGCGAGATAAATTTTATAAAGAGGGCACCTAAGAAGACTCAGGAGAGATGGAAAAAGTGGGGCATAATCCCGAGAGGCATTGATAGAGAGACAACAGAGGCTATGCACCGCACCCACATGGGAGTTGACCATGACCCTGACAATCTCCTTTTGAGCGCTCTGAAAGTTTCTCTCGGTGATGGCTGGGGCGGCTCGATGATCTCGACGGATATTACCGATATCCTTTTCGGTACCCCAAGGCCTGTGAAAGCAGAGGCAAGCTTTGGAATATTCAAAGAAGATGAAGTCAACATTGTTGTTCACGGACATGAGCCTTCACTTGCAGAAATGATCGTAGAGGTAGTGAGTGAACCCGAAATGATAGCCTATGCAAAATCTAAAGGTGCAAAAGGAATCAATCTTGGAGGTATGTGCTGTACAGCAAACGAAGTACTTATGAGGCACGGGATTCCTACAGCAGGTGGGTTTACCAATCAGGAACTCGCACTCATGACAGGCCTCGTTGAGGCACTCACAGTGGATGTCCAGTGCATCATGCCTGCTTTGGCAGAGCTCTCAAAGAAGTTTCATACGAAGTTAATCACTACATCGTATAAGGCAAAAATACCGGGTGCCACCCATATAGAGTATGACGAGCACAGGGCAAAAGAAATAGCAAGACAGATTGTCAAAGTAGCCATTGATAACTATCCGAATAGAAAGGCGGAAGGTAGCCATGTCACCCAGAAGTTTCCCGTCATAGCCGGTTTTTCTCATGAATATATAGAATACATGCAGGGTGGTAGATGGAGAGCATCATTTAGACCGCTGAATGATGCAATTATGGCGGGGAGAATTCGGGGAGTCGTCGGCCTTGCTGGTTGCGACAATCCCAGGGTTCCCTCACAGGGCATTCATCGTTATCTGGCAATTGAATTGATTAAAAATGATGTCTTGATTGTATCGACAGGTTGCGGATCTGCGGCATGTGCAACTGCAGGTTATCTTACCCCGGAGATGGCTTTGGAGAATGCCGGGCAAGGATTAAGAGAGGTATGCGAGGCCATAGGTATCCCCCCGATCCTTCATCTCGGCTCATGTGTGGACAATTCAAGGATTCTGACAATAGCAACTGCCATGGCAGAAGAAGGTGGTCTTTCCGATGAAATTGGCGGAATGCCTGCAGTAGGCATTGCGCCGGAGTGGATGTCTGAGAAGGCTATAGCAATAGGGTGCTACTTCGCTGCATCCGGCGTCCCCGTCATATTCGGAGGTGAATCTCCTGTCGGAGCGAGTGAGGAAGTGACAAAGATAATGACAGAGGTATGGTTTGAGAGGTTCAGGGGAGCACTTCACTTCGAGCCTGAGCCTGAGAAAATACTGACCTTAGCACTTGATTACATAGACAGGGCAAGAGAGGCATTAAAGCTCAGGAAATACGAACCCGGAAGATTCGGTACAGAAATGGTGCTCCTGGATATGGCAGCGCGGCGCGATCTTGAAAGGGCAGCAAAACCGCATCTGGGAATATAATGAACGGGAAGTGTGAAGAGCGAGGCGTAAGGGGATTAAAGTCACCTCACGTTTTATGACTCACGCTTCACGGATTTTGGAGGTCTGAATGAATGTAGAAGCAATCGATGTAGACAAGGACATTGGAGAGATAGGACAAATCCTTCGGGAGCAGGACAAGAAAAGGGGAATTCTGATACATGCCCTTCAGAAGATCCAGGAAGAACATCGTTATCTACCTGACGAGGAATTAAGGAAGCTCTCTCAAAAACTCGGCATTTCCCTTGCCGAGATTTATGGCGTTGCAAGTTTTTACAAGCTGTTTTACTTCACACCGAGGGGAAAGAAGATCGTGAGGGTATGCCTTGGTACGGCTTGTTATGTAAGAGGTTCAAAAAAGGTCTTGACTGCCATCGAAGAAAAATTCGGTATCAAGGATGGAGAGACAGCTAAAGACCTCTCCATGACGCTCGAAACAGTGGGATGTCTGGGCTGCTGTGGTCTTGCACCGGTCACGATAGTCAACGAAGAAATTACCGGTGAGATAGGGGAAAAGAAATTAGCGGAATTAATCCGGTCCATAGAAGAAGAGGAGTAATCTGAAGATACCATGGAACGTTTAAAAAGCATAGAAGACTTGAAAAATCTCAGGACCCGTCTCAGCGAGGAGGTCTTCAGGCCTGATAAAAACAGAATCAGGCTTTGTTGTGGGACCGCGTGTACAGCAACAGGTTCAGGAAAAGTTGTGAAAATACTCGAGGAGGGTATCTCGAAAAAGGGCTTGGATGTGGAGCTTGTTAAGACAGGCTGTCAGGGACTCTGCCAGAAAGGTCCTGTTATGAAAGTTGAACCCAGCGGTTACTTTTATCAGAAAGTCAAACCGGAGAGTGCTGAGGAGGTACTCGGCACAACGTTTTCCGCAGGCCTTCCTGTACGGAACTTACTGTACAGGGAATCGTTCCTTCAGAAGCCCATAGAGATAATGGAAGAAGTTCCATTCTATAAAAAACAACTCAGAATTGCTCTCAGGAATAATGGAAAGATAGACCCCTGTAATATCCACCATTACATCGCTGTTGATGGTTATGGCGCGATCGAAAAGATCTTTTCCTCCATGAGCCCTGAGGCTGTGCTTGAAGAGATAAAGAAGTCAAACATCAGAGGCCGGGGCGGTGCGGGATTCCCGACCGGTGTCAAATGGGGATTCGCCAGGAAAGCTCCTGGTGTAAACAAGATTGTTATAGCAAACGGTGACGAAGGTGATCCCGGTGCATTCATGGACAGGTCAATCATGGAGGGTGATCCTCACAGTCTCCTTGAAGGGATGCTCATCTGCGCTTACACCATCGGTGCAAGATATGGCTTCATCTATGTCCGCCATGAATATCCTCTCGCCGTCAAGAATCTGCAGATAGCCATAAACCAGGCAGAGGAACTC
>JBGPPR010000146.1:0-3929 GCA_041488675.1 Thermodesulfovibrionia bacterium | reverse complement strand
TTCTCTTATCTTCAGGAATCTTTTCAGACATAAACTCCACCTAAAAATCTTTAGTTCTGGACCAGCCAGAATGACAAAAATACGACAATCCTGTAACAAAACTGCAGAGAATTTTCGATTTCAAAATTTTCTGATCCTGATCTCTCTATCTTGCAATATCTGTTTGCCCCAGCATTTCAAGAAGAAGTTTCAGTGCTGAAAGTGATGCTGCTTCTTTGTTCTCTTCTCTGTCGCCGGTCAATCTGAGTTCCTTTAAAATGGTCCGGCCTGTCCTGCTCACTGCAATGTAAACGAGCCCTTTTTCCTTTCCCTCGAGCACCTCCGGGCCGATGTTACCGGTCGTCGAAAGAGAGTAATCCGTTCCTGTTAAAGACCTCACTTTCTCGGCCATCTCCTTCGCAGTGCTTTCACTTATCACACCATAGTTCTCAATAGTAGAAGCGGAAATTCCTAAAATTTCCCTTTTTGTTGCTGCAGAATATGTGACAACTCCTGCTTCAAAAAAGTTGCTCGCACCCGGAAGGGCCGTGATGTAATGGCTGATAAGTCCTCCTGTACATGATTCAGCAACTGAAAGGGTCAATCCCCTTTTCTTGAAAATTTCATGAACTCTCTTTATAACATCAAGGATTTCATCATCCATAGTGGCAGACACCATACATAGGATTTACGTAATTATATCAGAACTCCCGACAAGCAGGAATGACAGAAAAGAGACAAACTGCGTTGGACATTTATGATGCGGGACTTACTAATCAAACGGGTTAGATGGAGAGCGTTCCTGTTTGAAGGGCGTCTTCCAATTTACCACCAGTAAGGCGGATAATATCCCCCCCAGGGACCCCACGGTCTCCACCACGGGTCATACCAGTATGGATAGGAATAATAATAAGGAGGATAGGGATAATAGTAAGGATAGTATTCTCTTTCCTTCCACAGATAGATTTGAACAATCCCGAAAACCGAATAGATATATTCAGCTTCGTCAATCTTTCCTGACTGCGTTCCGAGAAACTCGCCTGCAACAGTGATGTCCCTTCCCTTCCGGTAAATAAGAGGGTCCAGGGTTCCCCTCTCTTTCGGAAAGATTGCCAGAAATCTTCCGTCTGATGATGATAGTTCCACATCCTTCAAATAACCCCTTGAATCGACAGGGATATAAAGCGCCTCAATCTGGGAACCCTTTGCCGTAAGTTTTGTGTTTACAATTGACCCGCCGAGAACAAAAAGACTTCCTTTATAAGCCTCTGGATTATTCTTGATATCAGAGAGAGAAAATTCTCTTGTAGCTCTGTCCATTATGTCCTGCTGCAAGACAGGGGCACAAGAAGATAGCAGCAGCACGCCGAAGATTATAAAAAATAATTTCCTCATGATTCTTTTATCACCATTCTCCTAAATGATACATTATCTCTGAAATAAGAAGCTATCGGTAAAATTCCTATTTTTCTGTAAGATTCTTCCTTATCGGGGTGTCAGTATTTTACTTACAAATCAGATGATCCCACATTATTTCTAAATTGACGGCGGATAAGAAAGGGCCTGGTTTCTGCAATACCTGTAGGAAAAAACTTAATCTATAAGAAATCGAAGGCTTTTTATTTTCTTTCGAGGATAATTTTGTGCATTAAGAGAGATACCTCTTTAATCTCTCCTTCGAAGACCTTTTGTTCACCAAAGAGGTTTCTGAGATAGATTTTCCCTCCCTCTGGTCTCATAATGTCCACGCTCTCCAGGTACAGTTCTTCCTTTCCATCACTATAAATATAGGCATTAGCTTCGCACATAGTTTTCCCCCTTTCCAACTTCGTGCCTCACAATATCTACAATCTTCTCTATCATATGCGGAAGAGGCTCTTTTTCAACTCCTATCACATTTACACCCTCCTGATTTAGCGGAAGGAGAAATTTTCTTGCATTTGATAAAACAATTGCTTCTGCCATTTTGGGTGTAAGTTCTCCTAACATTGCATTCGGAAGTGCTATGCTCAGTGGACCGATTAAAATATCAGATCGGTTTGCATTCAAAACAATAGCGTTTTCACCGGTGGCGCCCTTGTTTGCCCTTGATTTCATCATAGCCGCTGTTGCAGTTGCGTTCGTTCCGAGGGCAAGGATTTCTAAGCTGTCTCCAAACTCATCCCTCAGTCTCTTCACTATGAGACTTCCTATGCCTCCGCCCTGGCCGTCAATTACTGAAATTTTGAGCATATCTGAAGTATAAAGATATCGCACATGATGTGTCAAACCTATTGAGACCGTAATGTGTTACACGAAATGCGTAATGGGTTTAGGGAAAATACACATTACGCATCACGCATTACTCATCATGACTTACTAATAAGGCCATAAATATGACGACATTGTTGAGAAAATCCCTTCTAACCGTTCGGCTGAGCTCACGACGAAGCCTCCCTTTGCCAAAGGGAGGCAATATCCCCCCCTCTTTGGCAAAGAGGCCTATGGCTCGGAGCCAACGGCTCATAGAGGGAGAGGGGAGATTTTACGATATATGCATCTTTACTTATGACCTTGTTAGTAAACTCGAATCTTCGAACCCTTGATATATAATAAGTATCATGACCCATATCCCAAGTCCGAGCTACAGCGTGACAATACGCCTGGAAATTGAGAGCAGAATCGGAATGTTTGCACTGATAGCAACGGCTATTAGTCAGGCCGGTGGGGATCTCGGTTCCATTGATATTGTTCGTGTTGAAAAAGGAAAGATGGTCAGGGATGTCACGGTCAACGCAAGGGATGAAGAACATGAGAAAGAAATTGTGAGGTCTATCAAAAACATAAGAGGAGTAAAGGTCCTCAGGGTTATGGATCGCACTTTTCTTGCCCACCAGGGCGGAAAAATAGAGATCCATAACAAAATACCATTGAGAAACAGAGATGACCTCTCGAAAGTCTACACACCCGGTGTGGCAAGGATTTGCATTGATATCCATGAAAATAAAAGACATGCCTATCGCTATACGATTAAGGGGAACTCTGTTGCTGTGATAACAGACGGCACCGCCGTTCTCGGTCTTGGTGACATCGGGCCGGAAGCAGCAATCCCTGTCATTGAAGGCAAGGCGATGATCTTCAAAGAATTTGCAGGAATCGACGCCTTCCCGATAGCTCTTAAAACCACAAACGTGGATGAAATAATAACTACAGTCAAGAATATCGCTCCCATTTTCGGAGGAATAAGCCTTGAAGATATCTCTGCTCCCCGATGCTTCGTGATAGAAAAGAGATTAAGGCATGAGCTCGATATTCCCGTTATTCACGATGACCAGCATGGAACCGCTGTGGTCGTCCTTGCCGCTCTCATCAATGTCTCACGGTTGTTGAAAAGAAAGATCAACACCTTTAAGGTTGTCATAGCCGGCGCCGGTGCTGCAGGGACAGCCACCGCTTCCATGTTCTCTGCTTATGGAGTAAGAGACGTTGTTGTCTGTGACAGGGCCGGCGCTCTTTATGAAGGGAGAAGACGCAATATGAATCCATTCAAGAAAGAGTTGACAAGGAAAACCAACCCGAGGAAAATCAAGGGCAGCATATCGGACGCATTGCAGGGAGCAGATGTTTTTATAGGTCTTTCATCTCCCAATGTCATAACGCGAGACGATTTGACGAGGATGTCGAAAGATCGCGTGGTATTTGCTCTTGCCAACCCGGAGCCGGAGATTTCACCGGAGGATGCCCTACCGCTTGTCAGAATTCTCGCAACGGGGAGGTCTGACTATCCAAACCAGATTAATAACATGCTGAGCTTTCCGGGAATTTTCAAGGGATTACTGGATGTAAGGGCGAAGAGCGTAAACGAAGAGGTCAAATTTGCCGCTGCTCGTGCCATCGCCTATACGATAACGGATGAAGAACTGGCTGAGGACTACATCATTCCGAGCATTTTTGATAAAAAGGTCGTTGCC
>JBGPPR010000145.1:0-3957 GCA_041488675.1 Thermodesulfovibrionia bacterium | reverse complement strand
GGTGATCCTCACAGTCTCCTTGAAGGGATGCTCATCTGCGCTTACACCATCGGTGCAAGATATGGCTTCATCTATGTCCGCCATGAATATCCTCTCGCCGTCAAGAATCTGCAGATAGCCATAAACCAGGCAGAGGAACTCGGACTCCTGGGAAGAAATATTCTCGGAACCGGTTTTAATTTTAACGTTCATATCAGGGAAGGCGCCGGTGCCTTTGTCTGTGGTGAGGAAACAGCCCTTATGACCTCTGTTGAGGGTAAAAGGGGTATGCCGAACCCGAGACCACCCTTCCCTGTTGAAAGAGGCCTGTGGGGTAAATCTACGGTCATCAATAATGTCGAAACACTTGCAAACATTCCTTACATCATCGAAAAAGGTGCTGACTGGTTCCTCAGCATAGGAACACCAAATTCCTCGGGAACAAAGGTCTTCGCCCTGGCCGGGAAAGTCAAGAACACAGGGCTTGTTGAAGTACCGATGGGAATAACCCTGAGGGAAATCATTTTCGATATCGGCGGAGGTATCCTCAAGAACAAGAAGTTTAAGGCAGTCCAGACAGGAGGACCATCAGGAGGCTGTATCCCCGAACAATATCTTGACCTGTCTGTAGATTTCGATTCCCTTTCAAAAGTTGGCTCTATCATGGGTTCAGGCGGAATGGTGGTAATGGATGAAGAAACCTGCATGGTTGATATCGCCAGATATTTCCTTTCCTTCACGCAATCTGAATCCTGTGGAAAATGTCCTACCTGCAGGATAGGAACATATCAGATGCTCGAGATCCTTGAGAGAATAACCTCAGGAAAAGGGGAGGAAGGAGATATAGAGAGACTCGAAAAGATTGGAAAGCTCGTCATCGAAGGCTCTCTCTGCGGACTTGGAAAAACTGCACCGAATCCTGTATTGACCACAATAAGATATTTCCGTGATGAATATGAAGAGCACGTGAGAGACAAATACTGCAGGGCGCAAGTCTGCCAATTACTCGGATTTTTATCAATAAATACTGATATATGTTATCAGTGTATGCGCTGTATGGACGCATGCCCTTACGACGCCATAAAAGAAGCAGAGGACGGGAGATTCTATATAGATCAGATCTACTGCCAGAAATGCAAGGCGTGCCACCTGGCGTGTCCGCTGGGCGCCGTCGAAATCAAAGAGCCTCCTGTCTATACAATAGATAAAGACATATGCTACCTTTGTGGGCGGTGTAAAGACGTGTGCAGAGTGCACGCAATTAAGGAGACCACAACAGGATTCCTGATAGACCGATATGCTTGTAAGAGTTGCGGTGACTGTTACAACATATGTCCCCTGGGAGGTGTGAGGTTTGAGGAAAAAACAGAGGAAAAAACAAGAGTGGAACATGCAGTTTCAAAAACCTAAAATTATTTTAGAATAGGTGAAGAGAGATGAGCGAAGAGACATTAACTGAGCAGAAAGAGAAAAAACTTGAGGACATCCAAAAAGAGGCTGAACAGAAGGCCTGTCCCGTTCAAAGGACTCTTTATTTTGTTGAAGAGTTCCTTGCAGGACCGATGTGCGGCAAATGCTATCCCTGTGCCCTCGGAACAGCCGAGGCAAGGATCAGGTTAATCAGAATTGCCCAGCGTCTGGAGGACATCAGCGCTCCAGACATTGCGACACTCAAGAGAATCGGTGCTCAGATGACAGAGGGTTCCTTCTGTATAAAGGGAAAGAAAACGGGGAAGTTCATCGCTGAAACACTGGCCAACTTCGCAGAGGAGTTCAATCTCCATCTTACCGGCGCCTGTCCGCAGAAAGAATGTGTAAGTCTTATTGAATATGTGATAGATCCTCAGATGTGTATTATGTGCGGGAAATGTTTGGAAGCCTGTAAGTATGATGCGATTATAGGAGAAATCAAAAAGCCTTACCTTTCAGGATATATTCCATTTGAGATAAGGCAGAAAAGGTGTACGCGGTGCGGAGAGTGTGGGAAGGTATGCCCGACAGAGGCTATTGTCGTTATAACGAGAGAAAGAGAAGAAGAACCGGTCATTCAAAAATAACTGAGAAATAGAGGAGGTCTGCATGAAAAAATTGATGACGTTGAAAATAGACGGAAAAGAGGTTCAGGCAGATGAAGGAATGAATCTCATCGATGCAGCGGAATCTGCCGGTATTCATATACCGAACCTCTGCTATCTCAAGGGAATGAAGGGTATTGGTGCGTGCAGACTTTGTCTTGTGGAAGTAGAAGGAATGAAGGCGCCTGTCATAGCGTGTAACACCCGCGTAAAAGATGGGATGTCTGTAAGTACAAAAACAGAAAAAGTCGAGGAAGTGAGGAAATTTGTTATAGACCTCATCCTCTCAATGCATCCCCTGGATTGTATGACCTGCACAAAGGCCGGGGTGTGCAGGCTTCAGAGTTATGCCTATGATTTCGGAATAAAGGAATCCAGTTTCACAAGGAAAAGATTCGGTTATCCGGCAGATGAGGCGAACCCTTTTTTCAAGAGAGACCCCGAATATTGCATCCTCTGTGGAAGGTGTGTGAGGGTATGCAAGGAACAAGGAACGAATGTGCTCGATTTCATGGGAAGAGGAGTGAGTTCAAAGGTAGTCACCGCCGATGATAAACCCCTCCAGGAATCAGAGTGCACGTTCTGCGGAAGCTGTGTCGATGTATGCCCCGTGAATGCCCTCCTTGAGGCTGACAGGTGGAGAAAAGGGAGAGAGTGGGACTATGAAAAAGTAAGTTCCCAGTGTCTGTCCTGTGGAGATGGTTGCGACATCATCGTAAGCACAAAGGACGGCGAGGTGGTGAAGATCAATGCGGGCGCTGAGGCGGCATCAGCCGAGCACTACATTTGTGCAATCGGGAGATTCGGATTTGATTCCTTGAGCAGTGAAACCCGGGTCACCTCTCCGATGAAACGGGTTGGCAATGAACTTAAAGAAACAACGTGGAATGATGCTCTTTTTATTGTTTCAGAAAAACTGAAAAAGGCGGGGAAATCAGCAGGCTTTATAAGCACCGCAGGGATCTTAAATGAAGATGCACTGACGTTAAAGAAGCTTGCCGCTGATGTTGTAAAGACCAAAAATATTGATACAACAGTTAGCCTGTACGCAAATGCTGATTCGATGAAAAGTGAAGTTGCAGATCTTGAAGGCGCAGACCTTATGGTCATTGTTGGTCTCAACCCGGACCAGTGGGTAAGAGTTCTCCCCGCTCTTGACGCAATCATCAGGAAGAAAATTCAGAGGGGTGCAAAGCTCATTGTGATAAACTCCGGTGAACCAAAGATTGCATCTGTCGCAACAGTAAATCTTCCGGGGAATGAAGCCTTAACTCTTTCCGCCCTTGCCAAGACATTAGAGGACCAGAAGGCAAAGAGCAAAGAGCAGACGGCAGCGGGCCCTGAAGAAGCCTCCGACCTCAGTAAAGCTTCCGACCTTTTTGCAAAATCTACGAACATCATTATTCTTACGGCACCCTCACTTTTCGGTGCTTCTTCCAACATCGCACTCGTTGCCCGTAAATTGTCCCTCCCTGTTCCACAGGTCATCGCAGTTCCGTTCGAGGCAAATGCCAAAGGTGTAACGCTTATGGGTCTTGTTACAGAAGGAAGTTCATATAAAGAGATGATCGGAGTTGACTCAAAAGCAAGCGCCGTAAAAATTCTCTATGCTGTCGGAGAAATACCTTTCCAAAAATCAGGAGCCAGGCCGAATGTAGATTTTCTCATTATTCAGAATTCACATCTTACGCCGCTCGCGAAGCAGGCGGATATCGTTCTTCCCTCTGCCGCCATTCTCGAAACAGATGGAACAATCATTGACTACCTCGGCAGACTAAAGAAGGTTCGGAAGGCTGTCGAATCCCCGGGAGAAACAAAAACTCACAGGGAGATATTCGTCAAGATTGCAAAAGCCATGGGGAGTAACATGAAGGCGCCGACGGAGACGGAGATTAAAAATACC
>JBGPPR010000144.1:0-3964 GCA_041488675.1 Thermodesulfovibrionia bacterium | reverse complement strand
TTCCTTCCCCTTCATGCTTGCGTATTTTGGACTTTCAGGAGGAAGCATCCCGGCAGTGAGATCATTTATTATGATAAGCCTTTTTCTCCTTGGACTTCTGATAGGAAGGAAGGGTCTGTGGCTTAATTCTCTTCTTTTTGCAGCATGCGCATTGGCTCTGTGGGAACCCAGGGTTATTCTTGACCTCTCATTTCAGCTATCATTCCTTGCCGTCCTCTTTATCGGTTTTGCAATGGAAACAAGGGAAGGCGAGGCAAAACCGGAGGACAAGCTCTTAGAAGAAAAGAAGTCGGCACGGGTCGTGAGGAAATTTACCGGGCACCTTCGGAATGCCCTTTTGCTCACTCTATCAGCATCAATGGGAACAGCTCCGCTTGTTGCATACCATTTCCATTATTTCTCAATAATTTCACCTCTGTCGAATCTACTCATTACACCTCTTATAGGATTTATCCTCATACCACTTTCACTCTTCTCATCCTTTCTTTTTTTGCTTACAGGTCACTATGTATTTACTCCGGTAGTATCAGCGGTTTCGGATATGAGTATCAGCCTGGTACGGATCTTTTCAAGTCTCCCCTTTGCTGATATAAAAATGCCGGCCTTTCCGGCAATTGTTGTTTTACTCTTTTACACGGGATTTCTCGTCTATTTCCTTTCAGGAAGAAAGAGATATACCCTGATAATTCCCTTTATTCCTATACTTCTTTATCTCTCCTTTTCTCTCTCAGGGAAGAAGGATCTTTCAGTCACCTATCTGGATGTCGGTCAGGGGGATTCAGCAGTTATTGAACTTCCCGACCAAAAAACAATGGTCATAGATACGGGAAGAAGTGGCAGGGAAACAGCTTCTTACCTTAAATATATAGGGAAAGAGACTATCGATGTACTTGTCCTTTCCCATGTTCATCCCGACCATACCGGTGGATTGAATTACTTAATGAAAGGATTTCACATCAAAGAATTCTGGGACAATGGAAGATTAATCTTACCGGAAACTGTTATGTCATATGTAAGGGATAAGCACAGAATAATTCAAAGAGGAGACACTGTGGAAGGGAAAGGATACAACATCTTTGTTTTTCATCCCTATCCTGAATTCTATTCAATGTATGGAAATGAATATGTAGAGGCTAATAATGATTCCCTCGTAATTAAGATAAAGGGCAGAGAAAGATCATTCCTTTTTACCGGCGATGTCGAGGAAGAAGCAGAGGAAGATATTTCTTCCCTCGGAGAACTCCTGAAGAGCGATGTCATCAAGACCCCCCATCATGGCGCAAAGACATCTGCATTTACGCCATTTTTCGAGTTAGTCTCTCCGGAGGTCGCTGTTATCAGTTCGGGCAGAGATAATGCCTTTGGCCACCCCCACGCTGAAATGTTAGATGCCCTGCGGGAAACCACAATACTCAGGACAGACACTTATGGCGCTGTAAAGATAAAGGAGTCAACAAATGGTCTTGAGATCAAGACAACTAAAGATTTTCAACTTGAGAAAACTATGTCGCTTGCGGTCGAGCTTCGGAATATCAAACGCCTGTTCCATACCTGGTAATCTTAGTTTCCACAGAACTCCTTTTGTCTTCGCGGTATTTCACTTTTTACGCTGTGTTTGTTACGTTTACCTGAGATTTATGTTAGTATGTATACCAATAAGGAAGGTCAATTTTGTTAAGATTAATATGTTTCAAGGGAGGGTAGAAATGTTTGAGAGGGTCTTAACAGCAACAGATTTGTTGGACGTATGCGATGCGGCAGTAGTTACCGCTTTAGAGATAGCGAAACAAAATCAGGGGAGGCTTTTTGTGATGCATGTGCTGGAACCTTCTTACTTCCATGAGTGTGGGCCAAGGGAGAGTGTTAAAGACTCCAGAACAGGAAAAGAGATTGCAGCAAGTCCTGAGTATTATGACACGATCAAAGAGGAACTTGATAATAAATGTGCAGGGGCTCTAAAACCCTACGGCAACTATCAGATTGACATAGCCTACGGGAAACCCAGTATAGAGATTCGGAGATGGGCAAGGAAGATCGAAGCAGATTTGATTGTGCTTGGCCCCCATGCTGGAAAGGCAGAAGAGGAAGAAGAATTAATAGGACTCCCTATCGGTGACACTGTAGAAGATGTGATTATGCATGTGACTACCCCGGTGATGATCGTTAATCGTTTTATTCCGAAAGAAAGACTTAATTTCAAAAAGATAATGGTTTGTGTCGATTTCTCTAAATCCTGTGCATATGCATTTCAATTCGCAACAAAATTAGCCGGAAAATTCAATTCTAAGCTTTATCTCTTCCACATGTTAGCCACGCCGGAAACAGAAAGAGAGATTAAAGAAAAGCTTCTGGAATTCTGCAAAATGCCGGAAGGGATGGAGCCCGAATACAGTATCTGGGAAGGAAAGCTGCCTCATTCAGGAATCCTGAAATATGCACATGAAAAGGACGTAGATCTAATAGTTATGGGTTCCCACACCAGAGAGAAAAGCGAAAGGTGGTATGTTGGAAGTGCCGTAGAGCAGGTAAGCGCCAACTCCTCCTGCCCGGTAGCCGTTATAACCCATCCCGATGCATTACTGAAGGTTTGAAGGTTGGTTTGGAATTAGACATCGAAAGCAGCTACTCAAGCCATTGTAGCAGCGATCGATTCCTCTGCTCTACTGATTAAGGTTTGATAGACAGACCTGCCATGCTGTGAACGCTGGAGATCAGGGCTCTATTTTGCAAAATAGTAAGCAACCAAGAAATCATCTGCTCATTTTTTTTATAAGGCAGCTTCTTTAGTGCGATGATTCGTAATCAGGATGCTCATGCATTATCGCCATGCGGTTTACAACAAACCGATAGGCAAGGATCAACATAGTCACAACCCCGACGGTTAGTGCAACCTCCATCCACTTTGGATAGTACTTTTCTGAAGTAGGGAGATACCAGTTGTACGCAATTATGGATACATTGAGCCGATTCAGTATCACACCGAGTGCGGTTACGAAGCCCATGAACTGGACAAGCTTAACTTTTCCCTTTCTTGCAGCGTGTGCAAAGAAAATAGAAGGCAAAAGAACAAACCCAAGAATTTCCACCAAATACCAGTATCCATATGGGGTATTAAGATAAGCCCAGTTATCAGAATGAGCCAGATCAAATATTTTTAGAATAAAATAGACAAAAAGAGCAGATGCCGTAGCCTTACCAAGGCCGATAACAAGCCTGTTATATTCAGCCTCATTAAAGTTTTTCAGTTGTTTTTTGAAAATCTTATGTGTAATTGTGCTTTCGACGATTACCATGGAGATGCCCGCAAAAACAGCCGACAAAAGGAAAAACACAGGCAAGAGCATCGAATACCAAAGGGGATGCAGTTTGCCGGGGGCAACCAGATATAAACCACCAAGTGCGGATTGATGGCCGCCGGCGATGATTACGCCAAAAATAGTAGCCCAGATAACAAGCTTGCCGAAAAATTCGCGATATTTTCTCAAATTCAGCCATTCGAAGAGGGCCGGGCTCCACTCTATGAGACAGATATTGATGTACAGGAAGAAATGCCAGCCGATCAGAAAGAGGATGGAAGAAAATCCCCACGAATAACCGATAAGATACGGCATTCGATAATAACGACCGAGGTCAAAGAGAAGCGCAAACACGGCGAATATGTACCCGACGAGGCTCGAAAGAATAGCCGGCCGGACAAAATGATGATACTGTTTCATCCCGAAGAGATGCACCGCTGTACCGATCGTAAGACCCGGCGCAGCCAAAGCGATTCCTACAAGGATGTCAAACCCGATCCACAATCCCCACGGGTAGTTATCAGAAAGATTTGTCGCCGGTCCGAGTCCGAAAAAGAGCCGGTAAATCATCACGGGAATTGCATACGCCAAAATAACCATAGCAATGAAATTTGCCGGCGTGGCGTTACTGATAATATAATCTCTTGGAGACATTCCAAGAAGTATCT
>JBGPPR010000143.1:0-3965 GCA_041488675.1 Thermodesulfovibrionia bacterium | reverse complement strand
TCGAGATTTATAACAAAGACCTCCGGTGTATTGATGTCTCCGATTAAAGTGGATTCCTGATACGTCGTTCCAAGAAATTGTTTGGAAAGATAGTCTATCCGAATGCCTGTATCGTTCGAAGAGATGAAAGGTAATCCCCCTGAGTCCCCCTTTGGTAAAGGGGGCTTGAGGGGGATTTTCATTTTAGAGGACTCATGCAGAAGGACGTCCAATTTCTCCGATGTCCATTTACCCAGGAGAATGACTTCTTCGTTAGGAGAGGAGTGCATTTTCATACTGATACAAAGCAATAATTAAATTTACATCCCCTCACCCTAACCCTATCCTATTTGAGCCGTTGGCTCCGAGCCATAGGCCACAAGGGGAGAGGGAAACTTAAAATTACCCCCTCCCTTGATGGGAGGGGTGAGGGGAGGGGTGAATTATGTCAATTTATCAAATTCATTTCTATATGATAGTAACTATAACAGAATATTTTGTTTGCCTTCAAATTTTAACCCCCCTTCATTCCCCCCTTAGTAAGGGGGCTTAAGAGGGGTCTGGTTCCTGATTGCGCGGGAGTGACTAAGTAACACATAAAAGATCGGTCAGTATTTTGCTATAATTATAGATTACACTTATAACTTTTTTTGCCCTCGGAGGATAATTCATTGGTGGATGAAGATCTGTCGAAATTAAAGATTGACAAATCTCCTGTGGCCTTTCGGGTCGGGAGACGCGGAAAGCGGCTGTACTTGTTTGCGGCGATATCTGTCATTGTCCTGGTTCTGGTAGGAATCCTTTACTTCGCAGGGATTCTAACACCTTCCGTTGGCGTAGAAGTTGCCAATGTTGTCCAGATGTATCCGTCCCAGACCTTCACCCTGCTGGATGCAAGCGGTTATGTTGTGGCCCAGCGGAAGGCTGCGGTAGCATCTAAAGTCACGGGTATCCTTGTGTCGATATCGGTCGAAGAAGGGAACCGTGTGAGAAAAGGTCAGATCATTGCACAACTGGAGAATAATGACGTCATGGCTGCGAAGAGACAGGCAGAGGCAAACCTAAATGTTGCTCGTCACAATCTCGAACAGGCAAAAGCTGAGCTCCAGGATGCTACCTTATCCTTTAATAGGAATAAAGAATTGCTGGCCCGTGATTTTGTATCAAAGGCAGAGTATGATTCTTCGGATGCGCGGTACAAACGGGCAAACGCAGCAGTGGATGCTGCAGAAGCGACAGTGAAAGCGAACGAAGCGGCGCTTCAGGCTGCTAATATTGCCGTGGAATATACATTGATACGTGCACCTTTTGATGCTGTTGTGTTAACGAAAGATGCGGATGTGGGAGACATCGTTACCCCCATAGGCGCTGCTGCAGAAGCCAAGGCTGCTGTGGTCACCATTGCTGATATGAAATCACTTCAGGTCGAGGTGGACGTAGCAGAGTCTAATATCGGTGTTGTAAAGGTAGGGCAGCCTTCCGAAATTCAGCTTGATGCCTTACCTGATTCCCGTTTTCAGGGCAAGGTTCACATGATAGTGCCAACAGCCGACAGAAGCAAGGCAACCGTTTTGGTCAAGGTGCGATTCTTAGACATTGATGACCGCATATTGCCTGAGATGAGCGCAAAGGTTGCTTTTCTCTCGAGGCCGATAAAACCCAGTGAGGAGAAGCCGCGCACGGTCATTAATCTTGCTGCCATGGCTGTCCGCAACGGCAAGAATGTGGTTTATGTTGTAAAAGGCAACCGGGTTGCGGAGACGCCTATTGCTGTTGGAGAACATCTTGGTGATATGGTAGAGGTTGTCAAAGGTGTGAAAGCAGGTGACAGAGTAGTGGTGAAAACTCCGGAAAAACTCAAAGACGGCTCCAGGATAAAAATTGTCGAAAAATAGATGGCTAGCAGAACACCCATTGTTGAAATAAGAAACCTCTTCAAGTCCTACCGTAGAGGTGATCAGATTCTGCCGGTATTGAATGATATTGACCTCGATATCGATGAAGGGGAGTTCCTTGCGTTGATGGGCCCATCCGGCTCAGGGAAGACGACCTTGTTAAACCTTATTGCAGGAATTGACAGGGCAGACAGCGGCGTTATTCAGGTTGGCGGCATAGATATTACATCCCTCTCTGAAACCGATCTTGCTCAGTGGCGTGCTTCCAATGTGGGTTTCATCTTCCAGTTCTATAACCTGATTCCGGTACTCACGGCTTTTGAAAATGTTGAGTTGCCCCTGCTTCTAACCAGCCTTTCAAAAAAAGAACGCAGAGAGCATGTGGAGGTAGCCCTTAATCTTGTGAACCTTCAAGATCGTATGGAGCATTACCCGGGCCAGCTTTCAGGTGGTCAGCAGCAACGCGTTGCCATAGCCCGTGCAGTTGTCACAGATCCTGCCATACTGGTTGCTGATGAACCGACAGGAGACCTTGACCGCGTCTCGGCCGAAGAAATACTCGAACTGATGGAGCGCCTTGTTCACGAGCTCGGGAAGACGATTATTATGGTTACCCATGATCCCCGGGCTGCAAGTAAAGCCCATATCATGAAACATCTTGATAAAGGTGTTCTTAATGAACATCGTCAAACTTATAATTAAGAATTCTTTTCGCCACAGACTCCGCACCATTCTGACCATTTTCGGTGTCGCCGTCGCAATTCTCTCCTTTGGTCTCCTGCGAACAGTGGTCAGTGCTTGGTATGCCGGTGTCGAGGCATCTTCTGCAAGCCGGCTCGTTGCAAGAAATGCCATATCCCTCATCTTTCCTCTTCCCCTTTCTTACGAAGACAAGATTCGTCAAATAGAAGGTGTAAAGCGTGTTTCCTTTGGAAACTGGTTTGGCGGTATCTACATCGATGAAAAGCACTTCTTCGCAAATTATGCTGTTGAACCGGAAAGCTATCTCAAACTCTACCCGGAGATTATCATACCGGAGGATCAGAAGAAGGCTTTTCTCCAGGACCGGAAGGCTGCTGTGGCAGGCCGTATTCTCATCGAAAAATATGGCTGGAAGATTGGAGACATCATTACGCTGAAGGGAACTATCTATCCGGGAACCTGGGATTTTGTGATTCGAGGCATCTACAGGGGACGAGATAAAACCGTAGATGAATCTGCATTTATTTTCCATTGGGATTATCTGAATGAGACCCTGAAAAAGACTTCGCCTATGAGGGCAGATCAGGTTGGATGGTATATGATTGGAGTGACCAATCCGAACCTCGCGGCAGATGTCGCTGTAAGGATTGACAAAGCCTTCAAGAATTCTCTTGCAGAAACCCTGACCGAGACAGAAAAGGCCTTCCAGCTCGGCTTCATTTCCATGACCGAAGCAATTGTTATCGCCATTAAGCTCGTTTCTTTTGTGGTGGTCTTCATAATTATGGTGGTGGTAGCCAACACGATGGCTATGACGGCCCGTGAGCGCATTGGCGAATATGCGATATTCAAAACCCTCGGGTTTGGTGGATGGCATATTGCCAAATTAGTATTCGGTGAATCTCTATTCATTACCATGATCGGATGCGCCCTGGGGATTGCCTTGACTTTCCCTGCGGCTGATATATTCAGCAGTGCCCTGAGCACGTATTTTCCTGTTTTCAATGTGGCAAAGAAAACGATTTACATGGATATTGTTGCATCAATCATAGTAGGGATGGTATCGGCATTATTCCCAACGTGGCGTGCAATAAAAATACGCGTTGCGGATGGATTAAGGAGGATTGGTTAATTGAGAATACCGCTGATGTACAGCTTTCGCAATCTCTGGACGCGCAGGCTGACAACCGTACTCACCGCCACAGGAATGGCACTGGTGGTATTTGTCCTTTCGGCAATTCTAATGCTCTCGGAAGGTCTGCAGAAGACCCTTGTTGATACGGGTTCATATGACAATGCGGTTGTAATCAGAAAAGGCTCTGTGTCTGAGGTTCAGAGCGGAGTTGAACGCTCGCAGGCTTCTGTAATAGAGACTGAGCCTGAAATAGC
>JBGPPR010000142.1:0-3995 GCA_041488675.1 Thermodesulfovibrionia bacterium | reverse complement strand
CTGACTCAATACCAAAGAGGTTCTTTACTGCCAAATTACTTAACAGAATCATGCCCTTCAAATCCGTTAACATTAATCCATCAGACATATTCATGAGGATGGTCTCTATCATATATTTCTCTTCCTCAACCTGTTGGAGTCTTCTTTGAAGTTCCTGAGACATCGTACCTACATTTCTGGTTAGTTCCGCAAGCTCATCCTTCCCTTTCGGGAAAAGCCTCTTCCTGAAATTCCCCGAGGTAACTGCTTGTGAAAAAGCTGTAATCTCCTCGATCGTTTTTACGAGCTTTCCGGTCTGGAAAAGACCTATGAGAAAGACTATCAGCAGCGAGGCAAACGATGCAGTGAGGATTTTAATCTTTATCTTTCGGACTGCCGCATCAATATCATGAAGAGGCATGGACATCCTCAGGAATCTCTTTTCTGAGTCCTTTGTGACTGAAATCGCGAGATAAAAAAGATCCCTTTGCAATGTTTTACTGAACCTGATTGAACTGCCGATGCCGTTCGCTCCTGCCTCTATTAGCTCCGGTCTGTTTGAATGATTTTCCATAAGAGAGGATGGCTCATCAGAGTCTCCCAAAACACGTCCGGAGCTATCGATGATCGTTATTCTCGCTCCTGTCTTTTCCTTATATCTCTTGCAGAAATCATCAAGATTATCTTGAAAAGACAGAGGGACGTCTTCAGCAATCAAACGGCTTTGTACAGTCAGATCTTCCTGCAGTTTTGAGAGATAATTATTTCTGACCGTGCTTGAGAGATATTCCCCAAGGACAACAATCAAGACAGAAGCCAAAATAAAGTATAAAAAGAAGACTCTTTTCAGGAGAACTCGTTTCATTATTTCCCGTTAAAGAAATATCCGATACCGCGGAGAGTCTTGATATATCTTGGATGGGCAGGGTCTTCTTCGATCTGGGATCTTAACCTCCTGATATGAACGTCAACCGTCCTCGGTTCAACAAATGCCTCGTCACTCCAGACTGCATCAAGGAGTTGCTCCCTATTGAAGACCTTACCTTTTCTTTCTGCAAGGAAAAGTAGGAGCTTGAATTCCGTCGCACTCAGCTTCATAGGCCTTCCTTTTATAGTAACTGCATATCTCTCCTTGTCTATCAATAGTTCCCCAACCTTCAGTATCTTTTCAGCAGCAGGTTTTTCCAATGATCTCCTGAGGACAGCCTTTACTCTTGCCACAAGTTCTCTCGGACTGAAAGGTTTTGTAATGTAGTCATCGGCTCCCATCTCCAGACCGAGTATTTTATCAACCTCTTCGCCCTTGGCAGTAAGCATGACGATGGGAAGGGTTTCCGTTTTTGGATCATTTCTTAGTATCCGGCAGAGTTCCATCCCCTGGATTCCGGGAAGCATGAGATCGAGGACGACAAGGTCATATCTCCCCTTTCTAATCTTTGAAAGGGAAGTCTCCCCGTCCATGGCTGAGTCTACATTGAAGCCTTCTTTTTTGAGATTATATGATATGAGTTCGACGAGGTCGGCCTCATCTTCGACGACAAGAATATGCTTTGGTGTGTCCATAATTTAAATAGTATAGCTAATATTTTTAAAGGTCACCAGGTAAGGTTCAGGATTTTAATAGATCCCGTATAACCTTCTCAGCCACTCCCTTCTGTATCCTGACCTTCCCTATTTTCTCGGGCAGAACAAACTTCAATTTCCCTGCAACTGCTTTCTTGTCAAGTTGCATAGCAGAGAGGATATGATCAACATCTATATCTTGAGGCATTTCAAAAGGAAGGCTGTATGCGTCAATGAGCGCCTTTATCCTGGATATTTTCCTATCGTCAAAGAGTTTGAGCATACCGGCGAGCTTCGCCTCGAGGTACATGCCAATGGCAACAGCCTCTCCGTGAAGGTATTTTCTGTATCCTGTAACAGTTTCAATTGCGTGACCGATAGTATGTCCGAAATTCAGGATTGACCGAAGCCCCGACTCTCTTTCATCTTTCGAGACAACCTCTGCCTTTATCTCACATGAACGTTTGATGACATACAGCAATGCTTCTCTATCAAGATTGAGAATTTTCTTTCTCTTTGCTTCAAGAAAATCAAACAACTCCTCATCCCATATCACTCCATATTTAATGACCTCGGCAATTCCTGCAAGAAATTCTCTTTTCTGCAATGTCTCCAGTGTTTTCACGTCAATCCAGACGAGCCTCGGCTGCCAAAACGTCCCTATCATATTCTTACCAAGTTTGTGGTTCACCCCTGTTTTGCCCCCGACAGAACTGTCCACCTGTGCGAGCAATGTCGTCGGCATCTGAATATATGAAATACCTCTCATATACGTAGAAGCAACAAACCCTGTAATGTCTCCGATCACTCCTCCTCCGAGAGCTATGAGACACGATGACCTGTCAAGCCTTGCCTTGAGAAGCATATTATAGATGTGTTCCACCCAGAGGAGGTCTTTGTATTCCTCGCCATCCGGTATTGTTACTGTCATAATATCAAACCCTGCCTTCTCCAGAGAGGTTGTAATAACATCACCATACAAAGGGTACACCGTAGGGTTACTTACGACAGCAACCTTGGGGCTGAAGCCAAAGGGTTTAAGAGAAGCGCCCATGTTTCTGAGGATATTACTCCCTATGACGATGTCATAGCTTCTCTCTCCAAGTTCAACCCTCACTTTTTCCATCTTCTTTTCATCCTTGTTTTATTTGAGCTGACAGGGGATGACCTTTGAGCGGTTTTAGTCGTATCGACTACCTCGGAGGTCGTTTCGACCGAGAATGAGCGAAAAGGTCATGACCTGTCAATTAACAATTTATGCTCTATCCTTCATCTTATCTATTATTTCTTCTGCGATCTGTCGAGGTGTTTTGCCGTCCGTATCTATCATGATATCCGCCTTTCCATAGAAAGGTCGTCTGAAATCCAAAAGCTCCTTTATTTTTTCGAAAGGGTCTTCTACTTGAAGCAGCGGCCTGTTACTACTATGTGATGTCCTCTTAAGGATCGTCTCAGGCGTTGCCATAAGACAAACGATAATACCCTGTTTTCTTAAAGCATCCACATTCTCCTGTCTTAACACTGCACCCCCGCCTGTGGAGATGATAACATCTTTCCGTTCTGATAGTTCGCGTATCATTTCCGTTTCCATCTCCCTAAACCTCAGTTCACCGGACTGTTTGAAAATCTCATTGATGGTCATCTGCTGAGATTTTTCTATTTCCGTATCAACGTCGACGATTTTCATGTTGAGAAGTCTTGAGAGCTCTCTGCCCACAGCGGTTTTGCCTGTTCCCATAAAGCCGGTGAGAACAATATTTCCCATGCTAAAGTATTGTATTAGTTACACTAACAGAGGTCAATCTGTTATATTTTAAGTATGCCGAAGGTTCTCGTTGGAATGAGTGGAGGAGTAGACTCTTCTATTGCAGCATATTTCCTCAAAGAATCAGGATATGATGTAGAAGGTCTCAGCCTTGTCCTCTGGGAAGAGAGGGGAGGAACAGATTTTAAGACCTGTTGTTCACTTCAGGCTGTTGAGGAAGCATCCGAGATTGCCTACGATATTGGAATAACACACACTGTACTGGATGTGCGCGATGACTTTATTGAAAAGGTGATTGAGCCTTTTGTGAACTCTTATACAACGGGCTTAACTCCCAATCCCTGCATATTGTGCAATAAATTTATCAAGTTCCCTCTGCTCATGAGTGAGGCAGAAAAAAGAGGAGCAGAGTATATCGCAACCGGCCACTACGCAAGAGTCGAGCCGGCGCAAAGCATGGAGCATGGGGCAGGTAGCAGAAATGATTCTCCAGCATTGAATATTCAGGATTCAACGAAAGACCCCGAACTTGAAAATCAGTCACCCATCACTTATGACTGGTTACTGAAGAAAGGGATTGATCCAAAAAAAGACCAGTCCTACGTCCTCTATATTCTGAAGCCGAATGTTCTCGAAAAGATTATCCTTCCTCTCGGTAAATATAGGAAAGATGCGGTCAGGGCTATGG
>JBGPPR010000141.1:0-4008 GCA_041488675.1 Thermodesulfovibrionia bacterium | reverse complement strand
GTTGTTCCAGGAAATCAGGGTCTGAAGCAACATAACCGGTAATCTTGATACATCTCTTAACCTTATCGAGACTTCCTATGTGTGCTTTCAAAACCGACAGTGCATTGACAGTAGCCACCCTCGCATCTTCTCTTGCCTCATCGAGGTTTATATCTCTGCCTACTTTACCCTGTCTCGTAAGTCTTCCCTGTATTAAAGGCAGCATCCCACTGAGAAAGACAAGGTTCCCTGTCCTTACAACAGGAATATAGGAGCCGAGCGGGTCCGGTGCCTCAGGGAGTTCTATCCCGAGTTCTTTCAGTTTATCTTCAGGTGACATTGTTATTAAAATTTAATCCATAGAGTTCGAGAAGAGATTGCTTCGCCTCACTCGCAATGACAAATTGTTTGGATGCCGTTCCTTATGTCATTGCGAGTAGGTCGTTTCGACCGACGTGGCAATCTCATTTATGTATCCGATGAAGTCAACAATTTTTGTAATATTCTATAATCCCAATTCTCCCGGCGTCCCAATCCTTCCCAGAACTGCCGATGCTGCTGCAACAGCGGGATTCGATAAGTAGACTTCACTTTCAGGGTCTCCCATTCTGCCGATGAAGTTTCTGTTTGTTGTTGCGATAGCTTTTTCGCCCTTTGAAAGTATACCCATGTGACCGCCAAGACAGGGGCCACAGGTTGGAGTGGACACTGCTGCCTCAGCCTCAATAAATACTTTTAGGAGACCTTCTTTCATCGCTTCCTTATATATTTTCTGTGTGGCTGGAATGACGATCATCCTCACATTAGGATTTACCTTCCTTCCTTTTATAACCTCTGCTGCCTGTCTTAAATCCTCGAGGTGTCCGTTCGTACAGGAGCCTATGACGACCTGATCAATCGCGACCTCAAAGAGTTCCGCAGCCGGTCTTGTATTTGAAGGGAGATGTGGACAAGAAACGGTAAGAGGAATCTTTGAGCAATCATATTCACGTATCTCTGCATACTGTGCATCACTTTCAGAGGTGTAAAACGTATACGGTCTTTTTGCTCTCCCTTTCACAAAATCCTCCGTGATTGCGTCGGGCATGATGATTCCATTTTTACCACCGGCTTCAATAGCCATGTTACACATCGTAAACCGCGCATGCATAGGAAGATTCCTGATCGTTTCTCCATCGAACTCCATTGCCCTGTAAAGTGCGCCGTCAACTCCTATGTTACCAATGGTGTAGAGGATCAAGTCTTTACCTCCAACCCATTTGTTGAGTTTCCCAAAATAAATGAATTTCATCGATTCGGGAACCTTAAACCAGCATTCTCCTGTTGCCATCGCTGCTGCGACGTCCGTAGAACCCACACCAGTTGCGAATGCACCCAGAGCGCCATAGGTACATGTGTGACTGTCTGCTCCGATAACCAGATCCCCCGGCACAACAAGACCCTCTTCGGGAAGGAGCACATGTTCTATTCCAACTCTGCCGACCTCGAAATAATGGCTGATGTCATACTCTCTCGAAAAATCCCTGAGAATCCTGCACTGCTCTGCTGCCTTTATGTCTTTGGCCGGGGTAAAATGATCAGGGACGAGGGCAATCCTCTCCTTGTCGAAGACATGCCCTGCCCCGATTTTTTTAAATTCTGCAATTGCTATTGGCGCCGTTATATCGTTTGCAAGAATAAGGTCTACTTTTGCATTTATCAGTTCACCGGGTAATACCTCTTTCTTGTTTGCATGGGTTGCCAGAATCTTTTCCGTTATGGTCATTTCTCTTTTCCTTTCTCTTTCTCTATCTTTATCTCTATCTCCATCTGATCTTTATCCTTTCCTCTCGAAGGCCTTACCGGCTACCAGAACAAAGACCACCGATGTCACGATAATTACTGCTGCATCTATTATAAACGGAAAGTCCGGACTCATCCTACCTTTCTCAAAAGGAAAAAGTATATGCTTTATGGCATCAATGCCGTATGTGAGGGGATTCATCTTAGAGACAATCTGCAGGATTGCCGGCAGAAGTTTCACAGGATACATGGCGCCGGAAAGAAAGAACATCGGCATAATTATAAAATTCATTATCACACTGAAGCTTTCATAACTCTCATAAAATGTTGCGAGGACAATACCAAAGGCGGATATCGAAAACGACAGAGAGGTACACACGAGAAGGACACCCAGAATCTGGAATACGTCGAGCTTGAACCCTACGAAGGGAAAAAGGGCAAGGATGATCGCTGCCTGAATACTGGATACAACGGTACCGCTTAAAGCCTTGCCGATAACAATAGAGAGTCTCGACACAGGAGCAACAAGGATCTCCTTCATGAACCCGAATTCTTTATCCCAGATAATTGATATCGATGAAAACATGGAACTGAAAAGTATGGTCATTCCAAGTATTCCCGGAAAGATGAACTGAATATAGGGCACTCCCGTATCACGCGGGACAAGACGGGAAATTCCGGCGCCAACAATAAATAACCAGAGCAGAGGCCTTGCAATCGTCGAAAAGAGACGGCTCCTCTCCCTGACAAATTTCTTAAATTCCCTTGCTACTATGACGTAAATGGCGTTAAATTCCACGGGACTTACCTTTCAAAGGTTGATACGTTATATTGTCATTCCCGCTTGTCGGGAATCGTTCTGTAAACAAAGAAAGATTCTGGACATGCCAGAATGACAGAACTAAGTAGCTTAAACAACTTCTATGATATTCGAAGATTAATAACATATCTTTTTGTCCCTCACTTTGCCACCTGAATCCTTGACCCTCGAATCCTGATTCTTTGTTGTCGTAATTTGATTCATAGGTCATTTCTCGTGTCTTCTCCTGTATGCACGAACGTACTCCTTGACGCCTTCTTCCGGCGAAGCCTCCTCCTCCCGGATGGCTTTACCTGTAAGTTTCAGAAAGACGTCGTTCAGCGTTGGCCTCTGGAGCCTTACGGAGATAACCTTCTCCCCTATCTTCCGCATCATTTCAGGTATGCAGGTGTCACCCATATCGCACGTCATATACAGTTCACCCTCTTTTTCTGCAACGGGAGTGTTGAGCAACTTTTCTATCTCCTGCCTGGCGTTCATGTTGTCGGCAGTCCTGATATACACCACATCCCCGCTTACCATACGCTTCAATTCCTCAGGACTTCCAGTAGCGATAATCTTTCCCTTGTCTATTATCGCAATCCTGTTGCAGACCTCTGCTTCCTCCATGTAATGGGTAGTCATAAAGATAGTGACATTATGTTTCTTAGGAAGACCTGTTATGAACTCCCATAAGTTAGTTCTGCTTTGCGGATCTAGCCCGAGTGTTGGTTCATCGAGGAAGAGGACCCTTGGTCTGTGGATCAAGCCCCTTGCAACCTCGAGCCTGCGTTTCATCCCGCCCGAAAACTTCTTGACGAGGTCATCTCTCCTTTCGTATAAGCCGACAAATCTCAGGACATCAGACACACGCTGTTTCATTTCATCTTTCGGGACATTGTATAAGTATGCGTGAAAGATAAGGTTTTCATATGCAGTCAGGTCTTTGTCGAGGGTTGTATCCTGAAAGACGATGCCGATAGCTTTTCTGACTTCAGCAGATCCCTTCATGCAATCATGCCCCGCTATGTAAGCCCTGCCTGATGTCGGGGAAAGGAGGGTGCAGAGGATATTTATAGTCGTTGTCTTACCGGCACCATTCGGCCCGAGAAAACCAAAGATTGTGCCTTCTTCAACTTCGAAGGATATATTATCAACAGCAGTGATACCATTGAATTTCTTTGTCAGATTCTCTACTTTAATGATCATTTATTAAGTTTAACACGTAGTTTGTGGAGTGTTCAAAAAGGGGAAGATGATTATGGATAAAGATAGTGTGTTACATAAGGCATAAAAGATTACCCCTCTTTTTTAAAGAGGGGATAGGGGAGATTACTAATTATTAAATATCCCTCGACCGACCCTTATATTTTAACCTGAATCCTGCGTGAAAATAGCCGAGGCATCTTGCCTCGGATTAGGTCAGGCAAGATGCCTGACCTAATTTC
>JBGPPR010000140.1:0-4009 GCA_041488675.1 Thermodesulfovibrionia bacterium | reverse complement strand
TGAATTTATTGACGCTACGATTAATATGCCTGAAGCCCCGCGGACGTATCACGTCGTGAAAGGGCAAGGAGAGGCCGTGGTAAAAGCGCTCGCTATGAGTGCAAAAGAAAAGGGAGTTGACCTCAGGCTTGCAACTTCGGTAAAAAAGATCCTCAAGCAAGGTGACCGGGTCACTGGTGTCGTTGCAGAGGAAGAAGGGAGGGATATCCAAGTAGCTGCGAAGACGGTCATCATCGCCAGCGGTGGATATGCGAACAATAAAGAATGGATCAAGAAGTACTCGGGATTTGATCTGGGAGTCAATGTCATTCCAGTCGGCAACGTCGATAAAATGGGAGACGGCATTCGCATGGCCTGGGAGGTTGGAGCTGCTGAGGAAGGCATGGGACTCTTGGAGTTATTCCGCGTTGGTCCTATTGGACCGGATCATCCCATGAAAAATCAGGTCGAGTTTGTTGTTGGGCAGCCCGACCTCTGGATAAACTCAAAGGGAGAAAGGTTCTGCGACGAAGGCATTGCATTCTATGATACATCTGTGGGAAATGCAAATGCGAGACATAAGGAAGGCTATACCTACAGTATATTTGATGACTCGATCATACAGCGTTTGCTCAAGAAAGGAATTGACAGGGGGATAGCCATGGAGAACCCTCCTGGTACCCGACCGGTTGACTTTGATAAGGAGCTGAGCATCGCCCTTGAAAAAGGGACTACAGAGATATTTGTGGCGGACTCCATAAAGGAATTGGCAGAGAAGATGGGGGTGGACCCGGCTGTGTTGAAGGCCACTGTTGATGAATACAATGGATTCTGCGAGAAGGGCCATGACGACCTCTTTGCAAAGGATCCGAAATATCTAAGGCCGCTCAAGGGGCCGAAATTCTACGCTGTGAAGGCCCGCACTATATTTTTAGGAACCCTTGGAGGGATTAAAATCAACCACAAAACGGAGGTGTTGGACAAAAAGGAGAAGGTTATTCCCGGTCTCTATGCTGTCGGATTTGATGCGGGTGGAATGTGGGGAGATAGTTACAGTATCAGGGATTCTTCGGGTGCGTCGGCAGGCTTTGCGGTCAATTCCGGCCGCATTGCCGGGAGAAATGCCTTGAAATACATCGGCAAATAAAGCCACGACGGGGCTTACGGTGGCCTTTCTAATTACCAATCAGTCCATAATTGTATGGACGCCGAAGCCTATATCCCTCCTCCTTCCCTTTACGAAAGAGAGGAATTCCCCTCTTTGGTAATCCTTTTCCTGTCATAGACAGGCAAAGAGCTTGCTATATTATAGTGAGGGTGAGGGAGCTTAAAAAAGGCTATACTCTTTCTTGACATAAGCAAGTTGGCGGAGACCAACTTAAAGAAAGGAGTATAGCCATGAGAAATGGTAACACAAAAAAGATTAAAAGGATAAGCGAAGAAACATTGCTTGTAACGATTGATATGGGAAAAGTGAAACATACGGGGTATTACAGGTTTCCTGACGGCGATGAAGGGAAGATTTTTGAATTTTCCAACAGCAGGAACGGCTTTGAAGATATGTGGCAACGAGTATGCCACGCTAAAAGATTCCGTAATCTTACGGAAATAGTAGTGGGATTTGAATCTACCGGACCCTACGCAGAGCCGCTTTTGCATTTCTTGCGGAAGCGTAATGTGCGTCTTGTGCAGGTAAATCCATTTCATACGAAGAGACTGAAGGAGCTTCAGGGGAATTCTCCGAGCAAGACAGATCAAAAAGACCCCAAGGTTATAGCCGATATCATAGAGCTTGGACATGCCCTTACCGTAATCATTCCTGAAGGCACGGCGGCGGAACTGCGCAGGCTGACACAGGCCAGAGAAAGAAGCATACAGAGGAGGAGTATGCTTATGAGCCAGGTTCAGGATTTGGTTTTTCTTATCTTTCCGGAGTTCATGCCGGTTATGAAAGATATTACCATCAAAAGCACTCAGTATCTTTTGAAGCACTATCCCCGGCCTCAGGATGTTGTGGAAACCGGTGTAAAGCTTTTGACGCAGAGCCTCAAAAAAGTAAGCAGGGGAAAACTTGGCGAGGAAAGAGCTGAAGCCCTGTATCAGGCGGCTGAGGCATCTGTAGGGCTTAGAGAAGGACAGGAAAGTATTGTTATTGAGATAAAGGAGATTATTTCTGTCATAGAGAACATCGAAAGGTTCGTCAAAGAGCTTGAGAAGCATATGAGCAAGCACCTGAAGGACATTCCTTACAGCCGTTTTATTCTTTCGATAAAGGGAATAGGCGAGATTACGACAGCCGGTCTTATCGGTGAGATAGGCGATTTCAGGGAATACAGCACGATATCCGAGGTAATCAAACATGCAGGGTTGGACCTTTTTGAGATCAGTTCTGGCAAGCACAAAGGAACAAGGCGGATTTCCAAAAGGGGCCGGCCACTTTTGAGGAAACTCCTGTTTTTTGCCTCTATAAATGTTGTCAGAAAAGGTGGAATACTGCATAAGCAATACCTGCAGCATCTTGACAAAGGGATGCCTAAGATAAAGGCTCTGATAGCCATATCCCGTAAGCTGCTGAGTATAATATTCGCACTTGTTCGTGATCATAGCGTGTACATAGCCCAGTATTCTGAAATACAACAGTTAAAGGAGGCTGCATAGAGAGAAAAATCTGAGCGTCTTAAAGCGTAGGCGGAGAGATTATCACCTAACCCATTAAGGCGGCATTTGCCGACCTTCAAAAAAGAGCTTGTATAACTCTCCGCCTGCACCTTAGCCCCAATGAAGCAAGATAAGAGCTCTGTTGAGACTCTCAAATACCAGGGTAAGGCAAGGTGCATCACTTAAGACCTCCATATTCTATGCGTATGAGAAACACATAAAAAAATACTTGACAAAAATAAACCAGGGGTTAGGGGAGATTTTCCCAATAATATGTCTTTTCAATTATGGATTCCTTGATAACTGAGATCTGAAGGACATCATGACTTGGTCCGTTTCCAAAGACAAGAAAAGCCTCCACATACGATTCAAACCAGGCATGGGTGATTTTCGGACAGGAAATGCGGCAACAGTATATTTAGATGGCTCAGGTATTTCTGGTCAGCAAGATCAATTGTTCAAATGGACAATACCGACTGATGTCCAGTGAGGGCTATAACAATCGGCTCCAACGCGCGCGCCTGAGCCGGAGCGATAGGCCGACGATTCGCGTCGTCCTATCGGGTGCGGTTGAGGAGCAACCGCACCCGTTATGTGGCATAGTAGGAATCCATCGCCAGTGTGGAAGAAAGAATATCAAAATAGATGGAATATATCGACCACAGGAGGATATCTGGAAAGAATGCTTCTAAGGATCTTAATTTTTATTTTTACCTCTGTTGTGATTTATTTTGGAATTGCTTCTGTGCTCGTTATAATTGGCAAACCCAATAACCCCCATCAAGCTCAACGTGGTCTGACCTTCAATGAGCTGCACTTTGATTACTCAAGCCTACCAACACTCCAACGTTTTACCGCAAGAGACGGTGCAGCATTATCGTATCGGCACTATCCGACTCAATCAAATAAAATCATCATCCTGATACACGGCTCAGGTTGGCATAGCCAGTATTTTCTGCCTTTAGCTAAGTTCATAAGTTCCGAAAGCTTGGCTCAGGTATACACTCCAGATTTACGGGGACATGGACGCGAACCCGTGAGAAGAGGTGATGTTGACTACATAGGTCAATTGGAAGATGATTTGGCGGATTTTATCGCCATGATCCAAAAGAATAACCCAAAGACCCTACTGATTGTTGGTGGCCATTCATCCGGAGGGGGACTGGCTTTACGCTTTGCGGGAAGTCGATACGGGAGACAAGCCAACGCATATGTGCTGTTATCTCCTTTCTTAAAATATAATGCTCCGACGACACGTTCAGAGTCAGGCGGGTGGGCTTATCCTTACACCGCACGTATCGTTGGGCTGACCATGCTCAATAATGTTGGAATTCATTGGTTTGATTATCTGCCTGCGATTGAGTTCAATATG
>JBGPPR010000139.1:0-4018 GCA_041488675.1 Thermodesulfovibrionia bacterium | reverse complement strand
GTTCCATGTATACCTCCTCTCTGAAATAGTAGCAAGTAGTAGGTAGTTAGTAGCTAAGGAACAACCCTTTTCGGAAAAGATAACCGGCACACTGTTCGTGGTTAAGGAAATTGACTTTTCTCCCTTAACTACTTGCTACTAACTACAGACTACTGTGTTTATTTGCTATGATATAATGAAAATAAAATTTCTGCTTAGATGTCAAGCCTTAGCACAATATACATAATAATGAGTTTGCAGTGACGGAGTATGAAAAAGATTTTGAAAATATTTTGTTGCCTATTGTTTCTTACCTTGTATCTTGTTTCTTTCTGTTCCCTCTCAAGCGGCGCTGAAATAAACGGGCCTGAGGTGACGCTCAAAAACAATGGAATTTTTGTCACGGCTTCCCTTTCTCTCGATGAGAAATACTTGCATGAGATCAGAGATGGAATGGAAAAGGAACTCTTATTCTATATTGACCTCTTCAGGGTGTGGAACATGTGGCCTGATGAATTTGTCCTTGGTAAGTCAATAACAAGAACCCTCAAGTGCGACCCCGTCAAGAGTGAGTTTGTCGCAACTTCCTTCGACGGAACCACCATTATAGAAAAGAGGTTTAAGTCTCTGGAATCGATAACGGAGTGGGCATTCACCATCGAGGAGATGAAACTCACGAATATCAAAGAACTTGAGCCGGGAACACATTTTGTAAAAATAACGGTAGCTTCAAAAATAAGAAAACTCCCTCCTTTAATCGGTCCTTTCATAATTTTCTTGTCTGAAAATGAATTCAAGATATCGAAAGAATCTCCTCATTTCAGGATAAAGCCTGTCCAATGAAGAATCTCAGTCTTCGTGCCCTCATTGCTTTTTTATTGTTAATAATCACTGGAGCCTTCTGGGTCGAGCTCTACTACATGAAACTTGAGAGTGCATCTTTTTTGACAAAGTTGACCGTTCTCATACTGTTGAACCTCACGGTTGTTGCTCTTCTTACCCTTATGTTCTTTGTAGCCAAAAGCCTTGTGAGACTCTATCTCGAAAGAAGATACAAAATTCTTGGATACAGGTTCAAAACAAAGCTCGTCGTCATCCTCGTTGGCCTGACCTTAATCCCCGCTACGATTTTATTCACCATTTCAAGCGGACTTCTCACGAATTACATAGACCGCTGGTTTGCTCCCTACCTCAGACGGCCTCTTGACAGTTCTGTTGAGCTAGCCAAGGCATTTTATGAATTAGAAAAACAGAGAGCCCTCACTTTTGCAAAGACACTCCCTGCAGGCGCAGAAACCACAGGCAATTATTCCGTCGTACACCTTGCAGAGTTACCAAGAAATGCTACGGAAACTGTAAGAGCAGCTTTCGAAGGTAAAGAAGGTGTCGAAGTCATATCTGAGGACACCGGGGATAGAGTGAGAGCCGTTGTGCCCGAATACCGGAATGACAGGCAAGCAGGGGTGATAGTCGTCGAATCATTCATACCCAAAAGGATCACCGAAAATGTGGAAAATATAAAAAACGCTTACGAACAGTATCTAACCCTTGAATCGTGGAGGGTACCGATAAAGACGAACTATCTCCTTATTCTCGGTTTCCTCACGCTCATTGTCATCTTTATGGCCCTGTGGATTGCTCTCAGGATTTCGAAGGGAATAACAGATCCCATCCAGAGCCTTGCACTGGCTACTGAACGCGTTGCTGCCGGCAACCTCGATGTGACGGTCGATTCGAATCAGAGCGATGAAATTGGACTCCTCGTGAATTCCTTTAACCATATGGTGAAAGAATTGAAAGAGGGCAAGGAATCTCTCCAGTCTGCATATATCGAATCTGACAGGCGAAGACTTTTTATGAAAAATATACTCGATAATATCAATTCAGGTGTTATCATGTTGGACACTGAAGGAAAGATACTGATGATCAATGGAGCTGCCTGTTCAATACTCAATATAGAACCGGAGGCGGTCATTTCCAAGAGTTACAAGGATCTCATGTTCATCATAAAATCGGAAGAACTTGAGAACCTTGTCAAGGGGATAGAGGGCAGAGAATTCAGATGGATCGACAAGGAAGTAAAGGTAGCTATCGGAAACAGACAGACTATCCTCAGGGTCTTTGTCAAGGGCCTCAAAGATTCTCAGAAATATATCGGGCTTCTCGTTGTTTTTGACGACCTCACAGATATTATCAAGGCCCAGAGAGCAGTCGCATGGCAGGAGGTTGCCAGAAGGATGGCTCACGAGATAAAGAACCCACTGACACCGATTAAACTCTCCACGGAGCGGATGGTTAAGAAATGGGAGACCAAAGAATCCGATTTCGATCAGATTTTTGAACGTTCAACAAAGACCATTATCAAGGAGGTTGAAAGCTTAAAGAGATTGGTCGATGAATTTTCAAGGTTCAGCAAAATGCCGGAGGTAAGAAAATTGCCGACCAATCTCCCGACGTTAATAGATGAGGTGGTCAACCTTTATAAGGGCTACAAAGGTATTGAAGTAAATGTATCGTTGCCTCAGGAATGTCCATTAGTCGAGATGGACGAAGAACAGTTCAAAAGGGTTATGTTGAACATCTTTGATAATGCTGTGCATGCTATTTCCAATACAGGGAAGATCGAAGTGAAACTCCGTTTTGACCTTGCATCTAACATGGCATTCATAGATATTGCAGACGATGGTCCTGGCATCAGGGATGAGGACAAGGAAAGATTATTCCTTCCCTATTTTTCTACGAGGAAAGAAGGAACTGGTCTCGGACTTGCGATAGCAAACAGGATTATTGCAGAGCACAGAGGATACATAAGGGTGAGGGACAATGAACCAAAAGGGACGGTCTTCACAATGGAGATCCCAATAAAGTAAAAACAGGAGGAATTACATGGCAGAACCTGTCGTTCTTGTAGTAGATGATGAGGAGGGTATCAGAGAGAGTCTCTCGGGGATTTTCGAGGATGAGGGGTGCATCATTGTGACTGCTACTTCCGGCGAAGAAGCACTCGACCTTCTTAAAGAGCAGAATCCTGATCTTGTACTCCTCGATATATGGCTACCCGGCATTGACGGCATTAAAACCCTGGAAAAGATCAAGGCTCTCAAACCTGATATTCCGGTAATCATGATCTCAGGTCACGGCAATATAGAACTCGCGGTGAAGGCAACAAGATTCGGCGCCTACGACTTTCTCGAAAAACCCCTTTCCCTCGACAGGGTCTTACTGGTTTCAAAAAGGGCACTCGAGAGACGTAACCTCGAAATCGAGAATAAGGCGTTCAAGGAAGACTTGACAAGAAGATACAGACTGATCGGCAACTCTCCAAAGATAGAACTTTTGAGGGAACAGATCACAATGGCGGCACAGAGCAACAGCAGAGTGTTGATAATGGGTGAGAGTGGATCAGGAAAGGAACTCGTCGCGCGCCTTCTCCATGAAAATAGCAAAAGTGCAGGGAATCCCTTTATTGAGGTGAACTGTGCTGCGATACCACAGGAACTCATAGAGAGTGAACTCTTCGGTCACGAAAAGGGTTCCTTTACGGGAGCCTTTGAAAGTAAGAAGGGTAAATTTGAGCTTGCCGACGGAGGCACTCTCTTTCTTGACGAGGTAGGTGATATGTCTTCCTCTGCCCAGTCAAAAGTGCTTCGCATTATTGAGACCCAGGAGTTTCAGAGAGTTGGAGGCAGCAAGAATATAAAGGTGGATGTGAGAATTATTTCTGCTACAAACAAAGACCTGAAGGAAGAGGTAAAAAAAGGCAATTTCAGAGAAGATCTGCTTTACAGATTGAATGTCATTCCTATCGTAGTTCCTCCCCTGAGGGATAGAAAAGAGGACATTCCCCTACTCGTTGACCATTTACTTGAATCCTTTGCTGTTGAATACGGGAAGAAAGCAAAGAAAATAACGCCTGAAGCTCTCAAGGTGCTCGAGGCTTATGACTGGCCTGGAAATATAAGAGAACTCAGAAATGTGATAGAGAGACTCGTAATCATGACTCCGTCCGACACAATAGCGCCGAAAAACATCCTCATGG
>JBGPPR010000138.1:0-4049 GCA_041488675.1 Thermodesulfovibrionia bacterium | reverse complement strand
TTCAATGAGAAGGTGCTTGAAGTTATTCGTGAGTGTCTCGAATCACATCCTGGCACAACAAAGGACCGCATTTATGACGAGGTCGTAAGTCGCATGGTCCGCGCAGGTCGGATGGAGGCGCATGATTTTGAGGGGCTCTTGAGGCAGGTTGCTGAGGAAGCGAAGGAGCCTGTAAAGAAGACTCTCTATGAAAATGAGGACCCGAATATCTTCGGCACCCATGAGGTCAGCCGATGGTATCTGAAAGAGACTGAGTTTGCCGAAACCGACGCTGCGGAATCCGCTAAAGAGGATGCTGCCGCTGAGAAGGTTGAGAAGTTCATAGAGAAGAAGCTCAAAGAACAGCCCTGGCTGGAAGGTGTCCACTACAGTGATATCTTTGAGCAATATATTTACTCAGTAAAGGACAAGCCGCGCCGTCAGCTTGCTGAATGGCTGCTTGACTACTTCTACAAGACAGATGCCGGTACTTACCGCCTCCCGCAGTCTGAAGAAGAGAAAAAGTTAAAGGCTGAAGGCCGGGCAAAGGGTACTCATAGACGTGTGAAGAGATTTATCGCATACCTGCAGCAGGGCATTGCCATACCAACGAAAGAGCAACCGAATGACGCGACCCTTGCAGAGCCCTTGCAGAGTGGCTTCGCTACTGCAAGCGATCCGGCCTCTATGAGCAGGGCAAGCTCCTCTATGAAAAAGGCGGCCTGAACCTCGACAATCTTTCCGAGAAGGACATGGTGAACGCGGAAGAGGACTATGAGGTCTGCGTCCGTTTGCTCGCGAGGGGAGTAGCCAGCAGCGGAACCGAGAGCACGCCCAAGCGTAGCCGAAAGAAAAATTGAGAGATTTTCAGCAGTTGCTGAAAGCTATGACTATAGTGAAAACGATACTGAATCTTGCGTAAACACAGTTTATGTATTATAATACAGACAGGAGGTGTATATGAATACAGCAAGATTGAATATTACGTTGCCTGAAGATGTGGCCAAGATCTTGTACGGCATAAAAAACAAATCAGCTTATATAGCAGACGCCATAAAACAAAAAAAGAAGATGGAAGAAAAGGACAAGGTGAAAAAAACTCTTGAAGCTGCGTATAAGGAGGCTGTGCACGAGGATTATGAAACCTATAAAGAATGGGAAGACACGATAAAGGATGGCTTGGAAGATGAATCGCGGTGATGTTTACCTCGTAGATTTTGAACCTTCGATCGGAGCTGAGATCAGGAAGAAAAGACCTGTCATGATAATTTCCTGCAACGAAGCAAATAAACATCTGAGAACCGTTATGGTAATTCCCTTTTCATCCAAAACCGAAAAAGTTTATCCTTTTGAAGTCCTTGTCAAAAAAGAGCAGAGTGGGCTTAATGTCGACTCAAAATTAAAGATACCTCAAATGCGTTCCGTTGACAAATCAAGACTGACAAAATATATCGGAACACTCAATGACGAGCTCCTTTCCAAGATCGAAAAAGCCATAAAATTGCATCTTGCGATGGAATAAGTAAGCAAAGATAACATGAACCAGAAACTTAAAGAAGTCTTCAAGGGTAAGGTTGTAAACAAGGCACACACAATTAACACTGGCGTTGATGAGTTCCCTCGCTATGTCCTTGAGTATCTCATTGATAACTACTGTTCAGAAGAGACCTTTCACGAGGATATGGAGAAGGTCGTCAGAAGGCTTAAAGAGAACTTTGTCTATGGAGCAGAAGCCGAAAAGATACGCTACTACATCCGTGAAAACCGCAGTCATTCGGTAATTGCCAATCTTGAAGTGCGGCTTGTCGAAACCGAAGATAAATACTGGGCGTCTATCTCTGCTATCAATGAGAGTTTCGTAAACATACCCGAAAGCATTGTGCGGCAGTACCCGATGCTTCTTTCAGGCGGCATGTGGGGAACCATTGACCTTACCTATGATGAAACAGAGGTACACAACAAGAAGATCAGACCTTTCAAGGTTACGGCATTCACCCCATTCCAGGTCAGTGTCATCAATCTTGATGACTACATAGAGAAGCGCAAAGAGTTCACAACAGACGAGTGGCTTGATACCCTGATTAACTCCTGCGGCCTAAATCCTGAGAACATGACCCGCAGACAGAAGCTTCTTTATCTTTGCAGGTGCATACCGTTGGTCGAGACGAACGTAAACATGATAGAGCTCGCACCGCGCGAGACAGGCAAGACATATCTCTACCGGAATATATCTTATTATGCTCATGTCCTTTCAGGCGGCAAGGCCACGCCTGCCCAGTTGTTCATCAACCTGAATACTGGCAAGATCGGAGAGGTCGGTACGCGCGATGCGGTTGTCTTTGACGAGATCGCCAATACGGATTTTACAGACCCAAAGGCGCTTGTGAGTATAATACAGGGCTATATGCAGGACGCGAAGTTCAGCCGTGGGAAAAAAGAGCTGCTTGCCTTTGCAAGTCTCGTCTTTGTAGGGAATCTGGATATACAGGGAAATCTCCCACATGAGAAATATTATCATCTCTTTGAACCCCTGCCCGACTTCATGCAGGTGATTGCCTTTCTCGACAGGATTCACGCCTATCTGCCGGGCTGGGAGATCCCAAAGCTCACACCGAGCAGCTACTCGAAGGATTACGGCTTTATAACAGACTATTTCTGTGAGATCATGCACGAGATCAGAAAGCTTGACCTGATCGGTCAGATGAGGTCCCGGTTTGAACTGATCGACCTTGCAAAGACTGCTCAGGGCATTTCAGGCCGAGATCAGCGGGCGATCATGAAGACAACATCAGCTCTTCTGAAGCTCCTTTATCCTGACGGGAAGATAACAGACGAAGAGCTGGAAGAGGTTGTTCTTATTGCCAGCGAACTCCGTCAGCGTATCCGTGAGCAGCTTCACCTAATAGCGCCCGGTGAATACGACCGCCTCAAACTAGGAGTTAAAATGTTGTCTTCAGGTAAACAAGTTGGCCCAACATTACCTGATGCAGAGAGAATCCAGAAAGTGACTCTTCCTCCAGAACCTTCTATAGGTGAAGTCATAGGCCTTGCAGTTGAAGGAGACCATGGGTGCATCCTTCATTTTGAAATGCAGGCTACAAAGGGAAGTGGCCGAATAGTCCCGCTCGGCTCAATCCAGCGGGTAATGCGTGAAAGCATCGAGGCTGCAGCTCAATATATTAAGGCTAAACACGAAGATCTTGGTATTACAGCAGAGTGGAGACAAAATTTCGATGTGGCAATACTTGCCACTTTCATGGGTGTACCTAAAGAAGGACCATCAGCAGGCATTACCATAGTGACCGGAATAGTCTCGGCTTTAAAGGGACTCCCGATTCGTAATGATGTTGCTATGACAGGTGAAATAACTATCATGGGGAAAGTACTCCCTGTAGGGGGTATTCAGCAGAAAATACGTGCTGCTTATGATGCTGGAATTAAAAAGGTTTTATTGCCGATAGACAACTTAAGAGAAGCTGAAAGCTTACCATCATATATTCGTGAAGTAATCAAAATAATACCAATACAGAACATCGAAGAAGTTCTCTCTTTCGCACTTATAGTTGATAAGAAGCAATGAATATTTCCTTGAAAAGAACTTGAAGGGATGAGAATGGGGGTCAATTCTTTCGTTGTGACAAAAGTGACCTTTTTGCTCCCTACTAATCACAAATTCCCTGGTATCTCAATCAACATCGACTTATCCGTCTCAGCCTCGTCAATGGCCGAGATTAGAGAGGGCAGAGTAGAGAACTGGCGTAGTAACCATAAGGTGCTATCTCCAGTTCCCCCTCATCAAACCGTACGTTCAGTTTTCCCGAATACGGCTTTCCAGTCATCTTCTTCCATAGGCTTTCGCAGACCCTGCTTGGCCTTCTGATATAGTTTCCTCTGAAGTTCCCGAATCTTTTCAGGAGTTTCAAGCACTTAGCAATCTCCTTTTCTTCCTTTCTTCAGAAACGTGATGAAGGTATTGCCCCTTCCCTCTTTCAAGGTTTTGTTGTCCTTGAAATGCTATCGGTACTATAGGCAACTCCGACTCCCTTACGAACCTGATGAAACTTCGTTTC
>JBGPPR010000137.1:0-4050 GCA_041488675.1 Thermodesulfovibrionia bacterium | reverse complement strand
GGCGGCATCTTTACCTCTTTTCTTCTTGAACTCCTTGTATATCCTGCAATCTACGAGATCTGGAAATGGAATTTTGACTTGAAGAGACGGCAATGACTTATAAAGTAATTATCTTGCTATTGACTATCATATATTTTCTAATACCGACTTCTGTTAAGCCGGTCAAGGTCCGTTGTGGATGTGGTTGCGGGGAGTCAATTTGTCATTGCTGTGCAAAATCACAAGGGCCTTGTGATGTGACATGCATGACTAAGTGTGAATCTGAAACGGCTGATGATTCAGGGACTCAATTTTCGGCTATAACCTCACAATTATTCAAAGTGGAAGCACTTTATAACGCAAGCAAAGTTTTTAGTAACGACAATAATTCACCTTCCCTGTGTTACAGGGAACCACGGGTAAAACCGCCGCCGGCCGTTTGTATAAAATCCTTCAAGCTATCAGGTAATAGCTGAAATTTATTAAACTGGTCATCGGGCTTTAAACATAACAGATGACAAAGTAAGGAGGTCGTATGAAAAAATTACATATTTTTTTGATGATAATGGCATTGTGTCTTTTCATGATAGCTGCCGTCGCCTTTGCACAGGACGACATCAAGAAACACCCCACATGCACATACTGCGGCATGGATAGAGAGAAATTTGCGCACAGCAGAATGCTCATAGAATATGATGACGGCACAACAGAAGGGGCGTGCAGTCTTCATTGTGCTGCTATTGACCTCGCATTGCACATCGACAAGACACCAAAGGCTATCCTTGTTGCAGACTACAATACGAAAAAACTTATTGACGCTGACAAGGCAACATGGGTAATCGGCGGAAGCAAGATGGGCGTCATGACGAAGAGGGGCAAATGGGCATTTGAGAAGAAGGAAGATGCGGAGAAGTTCATAAAGGAAAATGCCGGAACCCTTGTCACCTTCGATGAGGCAATGAAGGCCGCATACGAAGATATGTATGCAGATACCAAGATGATACGTGAAAAGAGAAAAATGAAAAAAATGGAACATATGAAATAGTATTTGTTCGTGGCTGGGAGCAATGTCTCATTGCTCCCAGCCACACACGAGGATTAGTCTCTATGAAAAATTTAGGCTTTAGCATTTTGATAATAGCATTGACAACTTCTTTTACCTTTGCTGCTGAAAGAGGTCCTGTCAAACCCTCACCGAAGGATAAATGCCCTGTTTGCGGAATGTTCGTGTACAAGTATCCGGACTTTCTGGCGGAAATATTCTTCAAGGATGGAACCTATGCTGTCTTTGACGGCACGAAAGACATGTTCAAGTACTATTTCAACCTGAAAAAATACAACCCCTCCAGAAAGATGTCTGACATCGATGCCATCTATGTGACCGATTACTATAGTTTAACCCTCATCAATGGACTCACCGCATATTATGTTCTGGGAAGCGACGTTTATGGACCGATGGGACATGAACTCATCTCTTTTGAAAAAGAAACTGATGCCAAAGTTTTTTTGAAAGACCATAAAGGAAAATCAATACACAGATTCAAAGATATAACGGATGAGATAATCAAAGGTATCGACTGATTCTTATGAGAAAATCAAGTTTGTTTCTCTCGTTTATTTCTATCAGTCTCGCACTGTTTCTTCTCATGTTCATTCATGCCTCTTTAAGGAAGAAAGCGGAAATGCGATCTCTTATACAAAAGTATGAAACCGTCAAACAATTGAGACTCACAGACCTCTGTCTTTTTACCGAGGCTAGTTATACAAGGCATCTGTCTCAAGCTGATTTACACACAGCTTTTAAGGATCACCCTGCGTCTCTGGAACATTTCCCATCGGGTTCGCTGCTGGCGCCGCCTCCGATGATAAAAAGAATGAATGAAAACATCGACTGAACGCCAGAAGAATATCATAGACTTTGCTCTCTCCTCTCTTCTGAGGAGAAAAGGAAAGAACGCCGGCCTGCTGTTCATCTATACCCTCATTGTATTCGCTCTTGCCTCTGTAGTGTTTTTCACTCATGCAATAAAAGAAGAGGCCTCGATTATTTTGAAGGGCGCACCTGAGATGACCGTCCAGAAGACAGTTGCCGGAAGGCATGACCTTATCCCGATAAATTATATTGACAGGATTCAAAAGATAAGGGGTGTGATCTCGGTGAAGGGGAGGCTCTGGGGTTATTATTACGACCCGATCGTCGGTGCAAACTATACGTTGGTTGTGCCTGAAACCCCCGATCCGGGGATAGGGAATATCATCATCGGTGAAGGCATTTCGAGAACCAGACTTGCTTTTGAAGGAGACTCAATAGAGTTCAGGACTTATGACGGAAAGATCATAGACTTGAAAATAAAAAAAATTCTGTCCCCCGAATCAGAAATCATATCCTCTGATCTGCTTATGATTTCAGAGGCTGATTTTAGAAGACTTTTTGGCACCCGGGAGAATTATGCAGTAGATTTGACTCTCAAAGTGAGAAACCCCAGAGAACTCTCTACAATTGCCCGTAAAATATCAGAGATCCTGCCTGATACACGAGTCATTTTGAGGGATGAGATATTGAGAACCTATGACAGCGTCTTTAACTGGCGGGGAGGGATCCTGATCATCATACTTGCAGGAGCTTTATTGTCTTTTGTCATCTTTGCGTGGGATAAAGCGTCTGGTCCGAGTTTAGATGAAAGAAGGGAGATTGGTATTTTGAAAGCCATAGGGTGGGAGACCTCCGATATAATACTGATGAAGTTCTGGGAAGGTATGGCCATATCCCTTACATCCTTCTGTTCAGGGATCATCTTTGCTTATATCCATATTTTTTTCACAGATGCTTTCCTTTTTGAACCTGTCCTTAAAGGCTGGTCTGTTCTTTATCCTCATTTTAAACTGGTTCCATTCATGGATGCCTCACAGATTTCCACCCTCTTCTTCCTCAGCGTTGTTCCTTATACCGTGGCCACGATAATTCCTTCATGGAGGGCCGCAACAGTCGACCCTGATTCTGTCATGCGGTGAATAAAGTCTGATGATTGAACTTACGAATATAAGAAAAGTCTTCAACATGGGAAGACCGAATGAGTTTACTGCCATTAGTGGAATAAACCTGCGGATTGACACTAACAGGATGACCGTATTCAGGGGACCAAGCGGTTCAGGGAAGACAACCCTCTTAAGTTTGATTGGGTGTATGGCCAGACCGACGTCAGGTAGAATCTATCTTATGGAGAAGGAAATAACGAGCCTGCCGGAGAGGTTTCTGACCGAGATCAGGCGGAGGACATTCGGTTTTATTTTTCAGCAGTTTAATCTTATCAAAGGAATTACGGTCTTGGAAAACGTGATGCTGCCTGCATATCCCACCGGCGAAAGATATTCTTCCTTGAAGAAAAGGGCAATGAATCTCCTGGACATTTTTGACATTTCAAAAAAAGCCCGCGATAGAGTTGAGTGGCTCTCCGGTGGAGAAGCTCAGAGGGTAACCATCGCGAGGGCATTGGTGAATAATCCCTCTGTCGTCATCGCCGACGAACCCACGTCACATCTTGATACAAAACTGTCCAGGGAATTGATGGGTATGATGCGCAGGCTTAAAGAAGACAGCAGGACCGTGCTCATCGCAAGTCATGACCCTGTCGTGTATGAATCGGATGCCGTCGATAGGGTCATTCGTATTGCAGATGGAAAAATAGAGGAACACGGATGATATTCCATCCCTCTGTCATTGCGCTCTATGTGGCCTCTCTTCTCATCAGTTTCATGATCTGCTATTCTGCCTACTATGCGGTACAGATTCTGAGAAAATGGGATATTAACAGTGGAAGCGAATTACAGTTAGTCCTCGAAAGAAGGACATACCTCGTCTCGATTATCCTCACTTATCTTTTTATCTTTCAGATCATCTCTCTCTTTCTTTATGTCTATACGGCAGATCATCTTCACGTACTCTTTGTGGGCGCTATGTGCGCGGCCGGCACTCTCTATGTTAACGCTTGTGGCTATCCGGCACTAGTCCTGAAAATCCTCAATTTCCTTCTTGCCGGAGTCTGGCTCATTTTGAATTACGTGGACAACAAG
>JBGPPR010000136.1:0-4060 GCA_041488675.1 Thermodesulfovibrionia bacterium | reverse complement strand
TATCCTTTTCGGCATCCTCCATTCTTTCAGTTACTTCACCGTTCTTTACTTTCTTATGCGCAAAGGCGAGGACTCTTAAGCCCTCATCTGTGATGGAATGATAGAGAGAAACTGCCTTCTCTCTCAGGGGTTCGTCAAACTGAATAATTTCTCCGTCCATCAGACAGTGACTGCAGATAGAGAAAACACCCTCAGGCGCCCCTTTGGTCATAATATGTGTTTCACCATTCAATGAATTTATCGTGCTCATCCTTTTCCTGTCAGAGTCAAAGGGGAACTCTTTCATTCTTCTGCTGGCTACAGGACCCATTGACTCAAAAGCCTTTTTATAGAGGGCGACTTCGGTTGGTTCTCCTTTCAGATTGCCTTCAACCACCTTCGTATTGTTACAGAGGAGAGCAACGGTGAGCATCAAAGGAGGTCTTTGCTTATCCATCTTTGTAAGCTCGCCCAGGGAATCAATCCTTTTTACATCCATTCTGTTCTGCGTCAGGGTTCCCGTTTTATCAGTGCAGATGACCGTAACAGAACCGAGAGTCTCAACAGAAGTGAGAGTCTTTATCAGTGCCTTTCTCTTTAACATTCTCTGACTACCCATGGCAAGGGAAAGGGTCACTGTCGGGAGCAGTCCCTCGGGGACGTTGGCAATGATAATTCCCACAGCAAACAGAAAATTCTCCCAGAATGTCCTTCCTATTGCGAACCCTACTACAAAAAAAAGGAGACCTGTCGTCGCCGCAATTGCTGTGACAACCTTTGTGATCTTTACTATCTCTCTTTGAAGGGGACTAAGCCCCGGAGTAACAGTGCTTGTAAGGTGAGCAATTCTTCCGAACTCTGTTCTCATACCCGTTGCGAAGACAACTCCTATTCCGGAACCACTTACCACCGTCGTTCCCGCAAAGGCTACGTTAGGGCTGTTTATGATCTCTCCAGGAAATGGTTCGGTAAGCCGTGTTAACGGTTCAGATTCACCGGTCAGAGGAGCATTGTTTACCCTTATTTCGTTTGCTTCTATCAATCTCAAGTCAGCAGGTACCTTATCACCCTCTGAAAGATTTACGATCTCCCCGGGAACAAGCTCTCTTGCAAGAACTTCTTTTTCTTTACCTTCTCGTACGACCTTCACATAAAAGGGCAGGAGTTTTTTCATTGCATCAAGTGCCTTTTCTGCACGGTATTCCTGAATAAAAGCGAAAATAGCATTGATAAATATAACGGCAGTGATTGCCGCACCGAGAGTAAGCATTCCCTCGCCCGGATGAAGATATCCCGACAGGAATGATAACAAAGTAGCGATCCAGAGGAGAACGGCAAGGAAGTGTGTAAACTGACTCAAGAACTTGAGAATAAGGGGTTTCTTCTTTACCTCCCGAATCTCATTTGGACCGAACTCAAGGAATCTTTTTCTTGCCTCCTCTTCAGTGAGACCGTTTTCTGAAGTGACCAGACTTTGCAGGACATCATCTCTCGTGAGACTGTTAATCTTCATGTCTGGGCTTGAGCATTATGAGGTCACAAGGGGTCTCCCTGAGCACATCCTCGACAGGATTGCCTTTCAAGACAGAGAGCAAAAGGCTCCTTTCACTCGCTCCCATGATAATAAGATCATGCCTCTTTGAGGAAGCCTCGATAGTAATGCTTCGTGCGATCGTACCAGGTGTAAGCTTTTCTTCATATGCAACGCCGTACTTCCTGAGATATTCTGCGAAATCTCTGATATCCCCGGGCACTCTCTTTCCCCATTCCACAGGGGTCAAGTCTATCTCACCATGAAAAAATTTTGTTATGGGTTTAGCTGCATGGAAGACAAAGACCCTCGAACCAAAACTCTCTGCCAGCTTAGCCGTAAAATACGCCCTCTCTTTAATGTGATTAACTTTTGCCTTCAGGGGAAGGAGGATCTTCTTAGGTCGCACCCTTCCCATATGAACAACCCGTACAAGGGCTACAGAACATGGAAGAAAGAGAGAAAGGCTCCGCGCTACGGTTTCCGCATAGAATCTCTTATCAACATCTTCTCTTCGTGTCGATGCAAAGACAATGTTTATCTTTTCACGCCGGACAATCTTTTCTATTTCCTTCAGAGGTTCCCCGGTCTCTGTAACGCCTTCAACTTTTATGTCCACGCTCATCGCCTCATTAAAAAGCCTATTCATGGCCTCTTCAGCCCTGTCAAAACTAGATCCGGACGTGCCCTTCTCAGCAATAAAACAAATATATAATTTTGCCCCGCACACCCTTGCAAGGTTAAGTGCATACCGTGCAGAGATTTCTGAATTCAGATGTTCATTCACTGCGGCAAGAATTTTTGTATACATAGCCGATTTCCGAATAAAACTTTTTCTATATTAACTGAATACAGATTGAATTGCTAATTTCTATCTCTAACGTCCTCCATAAATTTGCATTTGCATATCGATAGAAAAAAGAGTAAGAATACTTTATGAATTTTGACGAGATAATTTCTCTCAGAAAGGCATTTAAATCCGTTAGAACCAGACAGCAGCAGAATACCCCTTCAGACCTCACGGAGAAGATCAAGAAGTTGAAGACCGTCCGCGAATTTTCAGTCGGCAATGAGGCACTTCTGAGAAAGGCGATAAAAAAAGTTGAAGAGAACGGAATAAAAGTATTTTTAGCGAAGGACAAAGACGATGCTGTTCACGTCGTTCTCAAAGAAATAGGGAATGAGAAAATAGTTACAAAATCAAAGTCAAATGTGACAAAAGAGATTCATCTGACCGAAGAGCTGGAATCACGGGGGATTGAGGTTATAGAGACAGACATCGGAGACAGGATACTTCAGGTCCTGAGAGAAAAACCATCCCACCCTACCGGCCCTGTTGCTCACCTGTCAGCCAGAAGAATATCGGAAGGACTTTCGAAGTTCTATGGCAAAGAAATAGGAGAGGATCCCGAAGACATTGTCAGGTTTATGAGAAAGGAAATCCGGGATCACATAGAGAGGTCTCACATTGGAATAACAGGCGCAAACGCGATCACTGCAGAAGAAGGTTCAATAATAATGGTACATAACGAAGGAAATATTGCTGAGGTCATGCGCAAAGAAAAACATATAGTGATTACGGCGATCGATAAAGTATACCCCTCAATAGAGGATGCAATTAACATGATCAAGATAATTACGTACAATGCTACCGGCTCTATTGTCCCATCCTTTATTGAAATCATGAGCGGTGTAAGCAAGACCGCCGATGTTGAAAAGAAGTTCTTCAAGGGTGTTCATTCGCCGAAGGAGCTCGTTCTCATACTGCTCGATAACAAGAGGACTGAGATCATTGAAAAAGGATTTCGCGAACTGCTTTTTTGTATTGATTGCGGGAACTGTCTCCTCCATTGCCCTGTGTATAACACTGTTGGGAATTACTTCGCAGAAGAGAAAGATTTGGGAGGTAAGGGGCTTGCCCGTCACAGCCTTTCAAAAGGAGAATCTGACAAGAAACTTGAGTTCTGTCTCACCTGCGGGAGGTGCAAGAAAAGCTGCCCCTTGTCAATCAATATCCCTGCGGTCATCAGGAATATAAGGAGCGACAGTTACCCTGAAGAAGCCTACTATTTTCTGAAATCCCATCTCTTTTGGCTTTACTATATGGTGAGACTAAAATTATGGGGTGCCTTCAAAAGTTAGGTATTTCAGACTTTCTTATGATACATAATTACTTTTAAAGTAATAGATTATGTCTCCCCTCCCTGTCATTCCGGCTTGTCCGGAATCCCTCTGAATCCCGAAGGCATTTGTTGTCCCAAAATACTAATCCTTGCAAATTGAAATATTATATTTTAAAATACATGGTATGATAAAGAGGTTACTGCAAAAGAGGGTCGAAAAATCTCTGATGAGATATCCTGTTGTAGGTATACTGGGTTCGCGCCAGGTTGGGAAAACAACACTCGCAAAAATGATTAGGAACAGGATAAAAAGAAAGGCTGTTTATCTTGATCTGGAACTTCCTTCTGACCTGAATAAACTGCAAGACCCGGAGTTATATCTCAGCCGTTTTGAAGATACACTCGTGATCATTGATGAGATCCAGCG
>JBGPPR010000135.1:0-4078 GCA_041488675.1 Thermodesulfovibrionia bacterium | reverse complement strand
TTTATCAGAGAGAGGTCTCGTCGGGTCTTCTTCCTCCCCTTTGGCTTCCCCATGTCGAACAAGATACAGAAACATGGTTACCTCCTTCATCTTACTTCAGTGTTAGTGTTTAATTGAGTCAGGCTCAATATGCACAACGATGTCCACAACAGAGGGGAATTCTTTCTTAATCTCCTTCTCTATCTTGTCGGCAATCTCATGCGCCTTTTCAAGCGGGAGATCACTCCCTACGAGGGCATGCAGGTCAAGATAGGTACAGTTAGTTGCACCGCGCGTCCTTATGTCATGGCATCCCTTCACACCTTCTATGCTGTTTACGACTAACTTAATGGCAGTGGTATCAAGGCAGACTGTATCAACGAGGACATCCGATGCGTCTTTGAGAATTTCATAGCCTATTCTGGCTATGAAAAAGGTTATAACGATTCCCACAATAGGGTCTGCCAGGTAATAACCCATTTTTGCAAAGAAAAGGCTTATGATTACGGCGATAGATGTAAAGATATCGCTCTTCGTATGCTTTGCATCTGCTATAAGGAATGAACTGCCCAGTTGTTTCCCTTTTCTTGATTCATAGAGTGTTACAAAGATGTTCACCCCCATGGTTATCAGCATCACAACAAAGCTGGCCCAGGTAACGGTCGTCTTATAGCCCTCAATGAAGAAGAAATAGACTCTTCTTAAAATCTCGAAACACGTTACAAAGATCATGGCAGCAATAATGATTGTGAAAAGAGTTTCATATTTTCTGTGTCCATAAGGGTGGTTTTCATCAGGCGGGTGGTACGCTATCCATGTTCCAATAAGACCTACAATATTTGATATGCCATCGAAAAAAGAATGAAATCCATCGGACATCATGGCAACAGAACTAGTCAAGTATCCATAAAGAATTTTTGCTGCTGCAACACAGGCATTCAGTACGAGGGTAAAGATGAGGACTTTTCTTACCTCAGCAGCGGTATTTTTTACAAGAGTATCGCTTCCCATTGAGTTTTAAACTGAATGAATGTATTTTCAGCAATAGATTTTCTCATATTCCTGAAGAAATTGAAATAGAAATAGAGGTTATGGATGGTGTTCAGTCTCATGGAGAGGATCTCTTTCGAAAGGAAGATGTGCCGCAAGTATCCCCGCGAATAATTTTTACATGTGTAACAGTTGCAGTCGGGATCGAGGGGCGCACTGTCTGACTTATATTCAGTCCTTTTAATACTCACCCTGCCTCTGCTCGTGAAGAGAGTCCCATTTCGTGCATTCCTTGTGGGCATAACGCAATCGAAGATATCAAATCCTGCCTCCACAGCAGTCAGTACGTCTTTCAGATCCCCGATTCCCATGAGATACCTTGGCTTCTCAACGGGAAGGAGGGGCGCGGTGAAATATATCATCTCATACATCTCCTCTTTCAGTTCACCTACGCTCAGACCTCCCACTGCATATCCATCGAAACCTATCTCCATGAGTTGTTCTATACTTTTTATGCGCAGGTCTTTGAATACACTCCCTTGACTGATTCCGAACAGCGCCTGTCCTTCCTTTTGAAGTTCTTTACACTTCCATGCCCATTTCGTTGTCAAATCAAGAGACCGGAGTGCGCAATCATGAGTGGAAGGATAAGGGGTACATTCGTCAAAGGTCATTGCAATATCCGAACCGAGTAATGACTGGATCTCCATTGCCTCTTTCGGTCCGATGAAGTGCAGTGAACCATCAATATGCGATCGGAAATGAACGCCACTCTCTTCTATCTCTCTTAGGGCTGAGAGGCTGTAGACCTGGAAACCACCGCTATCTGTAAGTATCGGTCCATCCCAGTGGACGAATCTATGTATACCCCCGAGAGTATTGACTGTTTGAGCCCCCGGCCTCAGATACATGTGGTAGGTATTGCAGATAATTATCTCGGCTCCCATTTCGATCAATTCATCAGTGGATACTGCCTTCACTGTTCCAATAGTTGCAACGGGCATGAAAGCAGGGGTATGGATTACACCTCTCGGAGTCTCCATAGTGCACGATCGTGCATTGACATTTTTGTTGGTTATTGTGAATCTCATGATACTTATGAAAGTTTAAGTTTAACCAAGATTATGACATGAAATCAAAGGGCGCAATAGGTTAAAAGGGGCGTGAAAATGACCTCTCTTTATCCCCCCTTACCAAAGGGGGGAGTGAAGGGGGGTATTTTTGGGACAAATACTATATCCGCCATCACTAAAAATACTTTGTAAAAATCTGGGGTAGAATGCAAACTTTGTCGAAGCAGAGACGGTCAGCCGTTCTTAGATTCGGATTTTGTATTCTTTGACCTTTGATCTTAGGGTATTCCTGTTGATCCCAAGGGCTTTCGCAGCTCTGAGCTGGTTCCCTTCAGTTTCTTTCAGGACGATTGAGATAAGTGATTTTTCAACTTCTGAGATAACAGCGTCATAGAGATTTGACTGTTCAAGTTTCGCTATCTTCTTTAAATATCGACTTAACTTCTCTTCGAGAAAATCGTGTATTGAACAAGAATTCAATGCTTCTAAGAGTTGTTGCCTTTTTTCCATGTTGATCCTTTTTAGTAAGTTAAGTTAGGTATTATTCGGATTGGTTGATGCGCTATCTATTCTAAAGAATTCTTATTTTTTTGTGTTATTAATTTTTTTTACTAAGGGATTACAATTTTATATCATCTTAAGCAAATCCAATACCAACAATTTTATCTTATAGAAAAAATGCGAATAAAGAGAAAATATGCTAATCAGGAATTGAGATTTGTTTATTTGGGCATTAAACGCGCGAAAAACCGAAATAATAGGGTGTATATTTTTCCCATTGAAGTAAAAGTTCAACAAGAGGAATGCTATTCTGTTCTCTTCTGCTATAATTGTTGCATGAAAGTTCTTGTTTGTGGCGGGACCGGTTTCATCGGTCAACGTCTGACACACTATTTATTGAATCATGGATTCGAGATAGTTGTTCTTGCAAGACATAAACCAGGAAGCATTTCCCCGGGTATGCAGTTCTATCAGGCTGATTTGCTCAAGCCTGAACTTTTTAAACACGAATGGTTTGAAGGAGTGGATGCTGTTGTGAATTTGAGCGGGAGAAATATTTTTACTTTCTGGAGCGAGGAGAATAAGAAGGTCATATGGAACAGTCGGGTAGTAGTGAATAAGAATCTTGTGAATTTTATCTCAAAGCTTCAACACAAACCTAAAGTTTTTGTTTCGGCCTCTGCTGTTGGTTACTACGGCAATAAGGGAGAAACAGAAATTGATGAAGATGCTCATCGTGGTGAGGGATTCTTATCTGAGCTTTGTGAAGCCTGGGAGAAAGAGGCAAGGGGCGCGGAACAAATAGGTATCCGTTCGGTGCAGGTAAGGACTGCACCGGTACTTGCCAAAGGTGGCGGACTTATGGAACAAATGATGAAATCTTTCCGGTTCGGCTTTACTGCTGTTTTTGGTTCAGGCAACCAGTGGTTTCCATGGATTCACAGAGATGATCTTGCCGGTATATATCATTTGTCCATTACCGATGAAAACCTGTCGGGTCCGGTGAATGCGTGCTCCCCTCATCCAGTGCGTTTCCGGGAGTTCCTCAATCATATCAGGACATTCAGAAAGGCTTTTGTGATTCCCTTTCCGACACGGATTCTCAGAATATTCCTGCGTGAAACAGCGGATGTTTTTCTCTTTAGCCAAAAGATGGTACCGTCTAAATTATTGAGAAATAACTTCCAGTTTTCGTATCCTTATTTAAGTGATGCTTTAAAGAAAATATTTTCGTAGGTGGCAGTAGAGACTTCACCATAGTATAAGTCACTACATCCGATCTAAAAATATGAGAGCTTTGTTTACTATGAGTGTTTTGTTCAAAAAGAGGAATGAAAATAAACCCCTCTTTATCCCCCCTCGGTTGCGAGTCGTACCGACTTAGTAAGGGGGGAATGAGGGGGGTCTATGAAGGACAGGATTTAGGGCTTACGTATAAAGATACCTGGCGGAGGGGCAGGGATTCGAACCCTGGGTGGAGTCACCCCCACAACGGTTTTCGAGACCGCCCCGTTCAACCACTCTGGCACCCCTCC